>JARRNE010000376.1:0-3753 GCA_037385305.1 Chromatiaceae bacterium
GGGTCGCGCCCGGGTCTGCGCAGCACTTCAGAAGGTTAAGGTGTGCACAAGCATTCGGATCAACGCGGCCATGGGCACGTGGCCTGACCTGCTTGCTAAGGCCGTCTACGCGTCGGCAAGACCCGGTCTGGGTCCGGAACTGGCTGTTTGCTGTCCTACGCCGTTTTCCTATGTGAGATTTCGCTAATAGTCCGCAGTTGGCCGAAAGGAGACCCCGTTTCGGCGTGGTCTTTCGTTGGGGTGGTGCTTGGGTTTTGTAGTTGTTTGGCCCGTCAGGTCGACTTTTTGGGGGAGGGCCGTGCCCTGGGCGCGGAGGCCTTTGGCATCTCCTTTGATTGCGCGAGGCGGGCGAGCTCGCCCTCGAGGCGGGTGACCTGGTCGCGCAGCTCGTCCGCGCGACGCTCGGTGTTCGCGATGCGCTCTTCCAGGCGGGCGTTCGCGATCTTTAGCTCGCCCATCTTCTCCTCGGCCTCACGGTGACGCTTCGTCTCCGCTTCTAGGGTTGCCGCGAGGGATTCCCGTTCTGCCTGCGCTGCCTCGAGCTTGGCCTCAAGCTCGACGATCTCGGATGCCATCTCGGCGCGTTCCTTTTCCATCTCGCGGCGGGCGGCCGAAAGGCCGGCGCGCTCGGTATCGATCGCCTCTTGCGCGGCGTTCCAGGCGGCGGCCCACACGGCCCAGTTAGCGTTCGCCACGCTCTCGGGCATGTCAGGGATGTTCGCCACCCCACGCCCGCCGCGCTCGTCCTTCCAGGCGGCGAGGTGCGGGGTGATGGTTGAGAAGCTCCCGCCCGTGCGGTCGCGGACGAGCTTCGCCGTCGGTTGGGTGCCTTCTTGTGCGAGCGAGTCTGCGGCCGCGAAGACCTGGTCGCGTGTGATCCCGGGGCGGGGCATGGGGTGCTCCTATTGGGTAACGGAGGTAGCGTAATAACGTTATTACGGTACGTTGTGGTACGGCAAGGATAGCGCACCGTCGACGGGGTGAGAAGGTGCCGAAGCACCTTCGCAAGACTTGCTGAGGGCTTTCACGAGGAACGCGGAGAGATGGCGGCAGAAGACGGTCGCGGGATCCCACCTGATCCAAATGGCCCCTGGTGACACGACTGTTGGGTCTACCCCTTGTTGGGCCGCGCTATGCCGCTAGCCCGATGTGTCCAAGAGCTTCCTGGCTGCCGTGAGCCATTGGCGCACCGCCTCCCTGGTGACACCGAAGGCACGCCCGATCTCGGCTAAGGTTCGGCCCTCGGTGTACAGCCGGTAGGCGTCAGCGCGCCGCTGGCCGAGGCCGTGCGCCACGAGCGCGAGGCGCTCTTCAGTGGCGGCATCCTGTCCCTCGCGCTGTCGCTTTGCGGCGCGTTCCGCTTGTGCGCAGCCGCGGCAGCCGGTGCTGCGGAGCGACAGCAGCTCATAGACCGAGCGGCTGAACTCGCAGTCATGCAGATTGCACCGCCAGGTGGCGCGCTTGCCCCGGTGGGTGTAGGAGTCGCGCTTGAGGGCGTAGTGGGGATACCTCGCTCTCACTTCGGCTTCGACCACGTCGACGGGGATCCGCCGCTCTTCCTGGGAGCAGCGGGTGCAGCCGAGTCCGAGCAGATGGTTTGCGGGGCGCTGCGCGAACGGCCCGTGGATGCGGCATAGGATTACCACGGGCTCCAACGCGCCCCGGACATCAACCTTCGCGTAGTCGTAGCGCTCGCCGTGGATCTCCCGAGCTCGCGCGATGAAGCTCGCCGTTGTCATGCGCCGGGGTGGGCGAGGCTTGGGAAACTCGACGACGCAGCGCGCACAGCCCCGGCCGCGCATGTGGTTGTACGGGAGCTGCTCGAACTCCCCGTGGTGGGGGCAGATGATCCGTACCGCGTGCGTGGTGCTCTTCCAGTCGACGAGGGAGTAGTCGTACGTGTCGCCGTGCCGCAGGCGGGAGCGGCGGATGAACTCGGCCTTGCTGAGGCGGCGGCCCATGCTGGCGATCGGGTCACGCGGGCGGCAGGGTAGCGGCCCGGCGACCGAAGGCCAGCGGGCACCACGCGCCTCCTCAGGTGGTCAGGGTCTGATCCTCGATCTTTGCCTCCGGTGCGTGCTTCATCACCGACTGCACCCCGTTCTCGCAGGCCCGCTCAGTCTTATAGCGCTCGCTGGTGCCGATCACCTGGCCGTTGGTGGCCTTGAGGTTGAACATGAACTGCTCCCCGCTCGCCTTGCGCTCGAAGCGGGCCTCGACCTGGGCGTTGCGCTGCACCGAGGCCACGCCCTCCAGCGCGGAGGTCTTGGTCTTGTAGGCCTGGCTTACGAGGATGATCTGGCCGTTGCTCGCCTTGAGGCGAAAGCGAAACTTGCCGCCCTTGTCGGCGTACACCTCGAATTTCCCCGCCATGCTATTCCCCCTCGGTCGCTGTTGTTCGGATGGGTAGGTGTAGCGTAGCGAATCTCCCAGTCCCGATGCCACACTGGGCACAACGAAACGGGCTGTCTCCGGAGCTAACTCTCTGACGGCAGCGCGACGTCGACCAGGCGCTCTATGCGGCGTTCCAGGCCGCGGCCCACATCGCTCGGGCAGCGCCGGGGCGGGGCATGGCGGTCGCTCCTTGGGTAACGCCAGCTATCGTAATAACGTTATTACGGTACGTTGTGGTACGGAAAGGATAGGGCGCCGTCGCGGGTGAGAAGGTGCCAAAGCACCTTGGCTTTTTGCGCCCAACCTCTCAAAAAGGTAAAAATAAGTCGGCACTAATATGACATGTGTCATAATATCAATTGCTTACAGCGCATCCGACGTGCATGGATGCCGATAATCCAAGTTTATTTGCTATTTTTGAAACGGTCGAAATATCAAAGTGATAAAGAGCGCGCAACGCGCAATCTTGTCCGTTTCGAGGGGTTGGGCGCAAATAGCCACCTTTGAACCTATCCCGAGCAGACCCCAAATTGAACCACGCCGAAGGCCTGATCCCTGTCCCGCGGTCCTGACATGCAGCCTGCGCCTCAACCCACACTCTACGATCTGCTGGAATCCCTGCCCGAGGGGTTGACCGGCGAGATCCTGGACGGTCAGCTTCATACGATGCCGCGTCCGTCCGCTCCCCACGGTCGGGCTTCGGCAATGCTTAGCGACGGAATTTTTGGGCCCTACGACAGGGGACGCGGTGGCCCCGGCGGATGGTGGATCTTCGTGGAGCCAGAGGTTCACTTTATCCGCGATCGCGAGGTGGCCGTCCCGGATTTGGCCGGATGGAAACGTCAGCGCATGCCCGACCCGCCTCAGGATCAACGTTTCGAGGTGGTCCCTGACTGGGTCTGTGAGATTGTTTCGCCCTCCACGGAAAGTAAAGACCGCCGGATCAAGATGCCGCTGTACGCACGCTATGCCGTGCCCTTCGCCTGGCTGGTCGATCCAATTGCACGAACCTTGGAGGCTTACACGCTCGAGGCCGGCAACTGGCGCGAGATTGGACGTTTCTCCACTGCCGACCAGGTAACCATTGCTCCTTTCGAGGCGGTTACGCTCGATCTCGATGGGCTATGGCTTCCACGGAATATCTGATCGGCACACGAATCCCAGTGATCCGCCCGATGGCTGTTGTTCGTCACCCTGATCCGCAAAGAGAGCGCTAAAAACCGGGGGGTCTGGTAGTCCAACGCTCAACATCGGCGTGCGTTCGGGGTAAAGTCCTGCCCTCAGGAGGGGATCATGCCCGGCGTCTATCAGCTCCGTGTTTGCCTCTAACTGAAACCTGACCCCCCGGTTTTTAGCGCT
>JARRNE010000377.1:0-3752 GCA_037385305.1 Chromatiaceae bacterium
ACCACAACGAGCGTTCAGTCCGAGATCGACCGCATCCGCGAGGAGATCCGCACGCATGAGGTCGCGATCTTAGGTCTCAAGCAGCAGCTCGCGGAACTCAAGGGGAAGCTCCCGAAGAGCAAGATGGCGCTCGCCGAAAAGATCTACCTGAAGCACCAGGATGAGCCCCCCGCCGAGGTGATCAAGGCGTTCAGCAATGAGCTCGGCTTGAGCGTTCAGGTTGCCTCCTCCTACTACTCGACTGTGAAGAGCCGGGTGGCAAAACGGCAACGTTCCGAGGAGAGCCGAGAGGACGGCGCGAACTGAGAATGCGGATTCGGATTGCCGCTGTAACAGCTGGCAGTCCGTTTCCTTCAATCCGAATCAGGGCCTCCGGAAAGCTCTTACAATCACTGGCAGCATTTCCTGTGAGCAGATTTCCTGATCGCCGGATGCCAAGAATCCGTGTGCCCTTCCCGTGGACCTTGGTGGATAGTGCAGTTGTAGGTCAGGCACAGGGCGGAGAGCTGAGATGTCAGAGGCAGCAGCATTGAAAAGACGGCAGCGCTGCGAATCCACCCGGATGGTGGGGCGTCCCTACCCCGCACGGGAAGCGCGATACGCCAGCGTTTCCCTAAGGCGCCGTAAACCCAGCGGCCTTGTGGGACCCATCGCAGAAGGGCTTGTTCTTGGAATGCCCGCAGCGGCACAGCCAGGTCTTGGTGCCCTCCCAGGCCAGCCGGCCGCTGGATGCGCGGATGCGGAGATTCCCCTCCAGCACCAGGGGGCCGTCGGTGATCGGCCTGACCTTGACCGGACCGCCCTTGGCTTCGACTCCGCTGCCCCGCTCACCGACAGCCCCGCAGTCCTCGAATCGGGCCGCGATGTGGCTGTTGTCGCAGAAGGGCTTGATGTTGGACTGCCCGCAACGGCACACGGCGGCGCGGAACCAAAGGCCCGGCATATCCTCCCGGGCGCCCTCGATCTGAAGCTCTCCGTGCAGGAAAAGCGGACCGTTGTAGCTCACGGTCAGGGTGTTCTCGCCCGGCGCAGACTCGCGCGTGCCGTCCTTGTCCGTATAGGTGAGGGCGCCGCTTGGACAGCGCTCGCAGATCTCCCGCAGCTCCGCCTTGGTGGTGTTGTCCGGGATGCACCAGGGATCGCGTCCCCCCACGAAGAGGTTGCCGGCGGAACCGCTGCACTCGCCGATACGGATGCAGAGCCGCCGGTCCCAGCGGACGTCGATGTCACTGCCGGGGTAGTCAAACACCTGTTTGTCGCTCATGGGTCCGTCCTCTTCTTGAGTTGATTGGTGTCGCCAGGGCCAAGACATTGTCCCGCGGGGAACGGTTTCAACAGCGTCCGCGGTCCTCCTCAGGCCCTCGCAGCCGGCCATCTCTAACCATTTCAAGGCAGATCGAAGACCAGGGCCTCTCATCCCGGACCGCCGCGGTCCGCGCCTTGGGCTTGCCCTGGATATGCGCCGCGTGCCCTGCCTTGAGCTGCCGTGCGTTGGTACCGGCCTCACCCCAGGCCGGGCGTCCAGACTGGTGGGGCTCCGCCAATGCAGTTGACTGCAACGGCTAGAGGGGGCACTGGGGGATGTTCGGCGGACCTCACGGATTCTAACCCTGCCGGGCGGTGGAAGTCTTTTTCGCACCGCTGCGTCGATAGGAATAGGGGAACCGCTGCTTGGCTCGGAGAGGGGTTCTCGCCGGACTCGCCTGGGGGCAAGTACGGCGCCAGCGCGTTACCGGGCGTCAGGTCCCGGCCAGAAGCGGTCACCCGCGACATTTTGGCATTGGGCAGGACAGGATCACAAAGCGGCCGCTCACGATGTCACGTAAGGATCAGGTTTCCCCCTACTGGCCTGTACCTACCGCGGCCGCAACATTCGGATCGTCGCCTTCACCACCGAGGCCGCCCCGGTGGCGCGCATTCTCACCCGCATCGGCGAGCCCGCGACCCCACCGCGGATCGCCCTGGCGCGAGGACCTCCGTCCTGGGAGGAAGACGACTCCGGAACTATCGTTCTCGATGAAGAGGGATTTCCGGGCGATCCCCTCGTCCAGCCGGAGCCGGCGTACGCTTTCGATCACCGCGTGTCCTGGGCAAGCGGCGCTTCGGCCGCTGCGAGCTTCCCTGTCGCCTGATTCTCGATATCTGCCCTTCCTCAGACCTGAAAACTGCCCTCCCAACGCTTCCCTGGGCTTGACTTGCACCAAGGAGCGCTCCATCCCGTCCTGGACGACGTCCAACAGGCTGTTGACCGGGGGCTCGCGACCGCGGATACTCGGGCGCGGCGGTTGGATCTCCCATCCTTTATCCTTTTTCCATTATCCTTGTCGAATCACCAAACAAGCTGCGGATCGTTTCGCCGAGCGCGGTAGCAACCGGCTGCAATGAGTCAGGATCGAAGTGCATTCCGTCGATGGTTCGGGGTCCCACAACGTCATTGATGTCGAAGCAATGGGCGCCGAACGCGGCGGCAACCGCGGGATAGGTCTCGCGCAACCGCTGAAGCACCGCTCGACTGTGAACCGGATCTAAAATTGGCTCCAGCCATGTGCCGCTGACGTCGCCCATCATCGGCGGCACCAACACGAGTGTTTGTGGGGCGTTGCCGCCGCGACCGCATTTTGATTTGCACACGACGTCCAGGAGCCGGCCGAGACAGCGGGCGATCTCGTCGCCATTCACCCCAAAGCGGGCCTTGGCGTCATTCGATCCCAGAAGGATGACGGCAAGATCGAGCGGCATGTGCGTTTTGAGCGCCGTGGGCAGTTGAGCAAGGCCGCTCATTTCACCGATCACCGGATCGTCGAATACTGTTGTCCGGCCATTCAGTCCGTTTTCAATCACATAATACGATGAACCGAGATCGGCCTGCAGCCTCCGCGTCCACCGCTCGGTGAACCTGTATCGAACGAACCGCTCGCCACCGCGCGGATCGAAACCCCATGTCAATGAATCTCCGAAGCAAAGCACGGTCTTCGGCTCACTGGCGAGGGGGCGCTGTGTTTCCTGTTCTCCCATTAATCAGTCCTCATTGCATATCCGACCGTGTCATTGCGAAGCGTGGCTCCAGGCGACAAGCTGACCACCGATCTAAGCAGCGCAGACGGACCGCCATGGAAAACGGTCCTTGTATATACGCGCCCGTTGCGTGATGGAGGGTCTATTCCATTGCTACTGCACCCGCTTGTTTTCGGGTTGATCAGCCGAGCCAATTTGCTGCAGCGCCCAGCGGACAACCCCAGCGATCCAGAGAAACCCGATGCCACCTCCCAGGTACACGTTCATGGTGCCACCTGGCGCAATAAAACCAGTCCGTCCAAAAACGGTGATAGTCTCAATTGCCTGCTCGAGAAAGAAGATGGCGCTCAAAGCTGTGAGCCAACGTGGAATGATTGGTGACACACCAAACCCAAGCGCGGCTACTGCTGCCGCCATAGCAGTGGTTGATCCGTTGACTAGTGGACCCCAGTATGCCGGTATAGCGAAAATGGTACGAGCGGCCGCCGGCTCAAGACCTTGTGGATGAAGTGCCAACCCCGCCCAGAACCAGGCCTGGACTTGTGATGTAATCGCAAATCCGAGTACTCCGGTCAAAAAGATGTACCGATGCGGCTTGGGAAGGAGGGCCGAGACTTGTCCGGCAAAAATGGCGAGCCCGAATGAAAAGAAAGCTGCTGTCCAGGCATACACGCGAGCATCTGTACCGTTATCCGAGAAGGGTGCATGCCACTCGCCGCGTAGCGGGCGCGGACGAC
>JARRNE010000378.1:0-3744 GCA_037385305.1 Chromatiaceae bacterium
GAGTGACTACCTCGACGTGAGGCAGGGCTTCCCGCGGCCCGCCGATCAGTTTGGTGGCGTCCGGTTCCATAAGAGTTGGCCTCCATCCTCGGACACAACACACATGGCTTTTCGCTTCCCCAAAAAAGACCGCACGCGCGGTTGCCCGGCGTGCGGCTAAAGCGAGGGACTCACGGAGCCCTCAAGCTGCACGCACGACGCGCAAAAGAGAACTCCGCACCGCCAATTCAGCAACCTGTATGCCACTCCGCGGGCACCGCGTGCCGCCTGCGCTGTAACCGCCTCATCGCGCACATGCGGACGTATTCTGTCGTTCCGCACCGACAGATTCTCTCCTCGAGGTCAAGACACCCTGCTTCGCCTGCTCAGGTCGTGGACAGCCTCCACCAGGACCGCGGCGTGCTCGGGCTCCGTGTCCGGATGGATGCCGTGGCCCAGGTTGAACACATGGCCGGGACCGGCTCCGTAGCTGGCGAGCACCCCCTCGACTTCGCGGCGTATGCGCTCAGGCGACGCGTATAGGATGCATGGGTCCAGGTTACCCTGAAGCGCCACCTCATCCTGTACCAGGCGGCGGGCATCGACGAGGTCTACCGTCCAGTCGACACCTACGGCATCACAGCCGGTCCCCGCCATCCGGTCCAGCCATTGGCCGCCCCCCTTGGTGAAGAGGACCACCGGCACAGGGCGCCCGTCTGCCTCGCGGGTCAGCGTCGTGACGATCCGGCTCATGTAAGCGAGGGAAAATTCCTGATAGTCCCGCGGGGTGAGCACCCCGCCCCAGGTATCGAAGATCATGAGGGCTTGGGCGCCCCGGGCGACCTGCGCGTTAAGGTAAGCGACAACGGCATTTGAGACCTTTGCGAGAAGCTCGTGCATCAGCTCCGGCCGATCGAACATCATCCCCTTGGAGCGCGCAAAGCTCTTCGCGCTACCGCCCTCGATCATGTAGGTCGCCAGGGTCCATGGACTGCCGGAGAAGCCGATCAGCGGGACTCGCCCTCCAAGTGAACGGCGGATCAGGGCCACCGCGTCCATGACGTAGCCCAGGTCATCCTCCATGTCCGGCATCCCCAGGCGGCGCACGTCTGCCGCGTCCCGCACCGGGTGCTCAAGGTGCGGGCCATCACCCTCGGCGAAGTACAGCCCAAGGCCCATGGCGTCCGGTACCGTGAGGATATCCGAGAACAGGATCGCAGCGTCCAGGGGAAAGCGATTCAGCGGCTGGAGGGTGACTTCGCAGGCCAGCTCCGGGTTCCTGCAAATCCCCAGGAAGCTGCCAGCGCGGGCCCGGGTGGCCCGATACTCCGGGAGATAGCGGCCCGCCTGCCGCATCATCCACACGGGCGTGTACTCCACGGGCTCGCGCAGGAGGGCGCGCAGGAAGGTGTCGTTGCTGAGAACGGTCACTGGATACGGATTACGATGCGGTGGTTGATGAAACAGACGCTTGTGCTCCACGGCAGGATACTATAGCGCCCACGTTCGAGACATCGGGACTATGGAGAGTCGGAGCCCCGGAGCCCCGGAGCCCCGGAGCCCCGGAGCCCCGTTGCGGCGGACTGCCTCTGCAGGGCGCAACTGTGGGGACCATCCGACTGGGTTGCTAGAATGAGCCGATGGACGTCTCCCATATACTCGATTCCCTCAATGAGGCCCAGCGCGAGGCTGTCACCGCGCCTATGGGTAACCTGTTGGTGCTGGCCGGTGCCGGCAGCGGCAAGACACGGGTGTTGGTCCACCGCATCGCCTGGCTGATCAGGGTAGAGCAGATACCGCCCTGGGCCATCCTGGCGGTCACCTTCACCAACAAGGCGGCGCGGGAGATGAAATCCCGCATCGAAGAGATCCTGCATGCGCCCATCGGAGGAATGTGGGTGGGGACCTTCCATGGGCTGGCCCACCGCTTCCTGCGGGCTCACTGGCAGGACGCCGGCCTCTCCCAGCAGTTTCAGATCCTCGACTCGGACGACCAGTATCGTCTGATCCGCCGGGTCCTGAAGTCGCTGGAGCTGGATGAGTCCCGCTGGCCCCCGCGCCAAGTCCAGGGATTCGTTAACAAACAGAAGGACGAAGGCTTGCGCCCGGAGCACCTGGACGACGGCGGCGACTTCTTCATGCAACGGATGATCGACGTCTACCGCGAGTACCAGACCGCGTGCAGCCGTGGAAGCCTGGTGGATTTCGCAGAACTGCTGCTGCGCGCGCTCGAGCTATTGCGGGAACGGCCTGACATCCTCCACCACTACAGCGAGCGCTTCCACGCGATTCTGGTGGACGAGTTTCAGGACACCAACGCGATCCAGTATGCATGGCTGAGGCTCGTCTCGGGCAACCATGACAACCTGTTCCTGGTGGGCGACGACGACCAGTCGATCTACGGCTGGCGGGGGGCACGGGTGGAGAATATCCAGAGCTTTCAGAACGACTATTCTGGTACGCGTTTGGTGCGCCTGGAGCAGAACTATCGGTCGACCGGAAATATCCTGGACGCCGCCAATACGCTCATCGCCAACAATCCGACGCGCCTTGGCAAGAACCTATGGACCGCGGACGGGGCGGGAGAGCCCATTCGCCGCTATGCCGCCTTCAACGAGGTGGACGAGGCACGCTTCGTGGTGGATCGTATCCGCCGCTTCGTGGAGGATGATGCCTACCGCCGCTCCGAGTGTGCTGTCCTCTACCGGACGACGGCGCAGTCGCGCCTGTTCGAGGAGGCCCTCATCCAGAGCGCCATCCCTTACCGCGTGTACGGCGGCCTGCGCTTCTTCGAGCGTGCGGAGATCAAAGACGCCCTCTCTTATCTGCGCCTGATCGCAAATCCCGAGGACGACACCTCCTTCGAGCGGGCGGTCAACACGCCACCCCGGGGCATCGGCACCAAGACCCTGGACACCATCCGCCAACAGGCGCGCGACGGGCGCACCTCCCTGTGGGGGGCGGCGCAGGCCCTGGTGGCCTCGGGGACGCTGTCCCCGAGAGCTGCGGGCTCGCTCGGCGGCTTCCTGTCCCTGGTCAGGGACCAACGCACCGCGCGCGACGGAACCGAGCTTTCGGAGCTCTGCGCCCAGGTGCTCGAGGCCGCGGGTCTGCGGGAGCACTACAGGAAGGCAAGAGACGGCAGGGGCGTGGACCGCATCGAGAACTTGGAGGAGCTGGTGAATGCCACACGGCGCTTTGCCCGCCAGCTGGAGGATGAGGAGGGCGACCCCCTGGGCTCCTTTCTGTCGCACGCAGCCCTCGAGGCGGGGGAGGCCCAGGCGGATCAGTTCGAGGACGGCGTGCAGCTCATGACGCTGCACAGCGCCAAGGGGCTGGAGTTCCCTATCGTCTTCGTCGTTGGGGTCGAGGAGGGACTCTTTCCTCACAGCATGTCCGCCGAGGACCCGAATCGGCTCGAGGAGGAGCGACGCCTCTGCTACGTCGGCATGACCCGCGCCATGCACCAGCTCTATCTCACCCATGCGGAGAGCAGGCGCCTGCACGGCAGCGAGACCTATCCCTTCCCTTCCCGGTTCCTGCGGGAGATCCCCCCAGTGCTGATCGAGGAGGTCCGCGGCGGCGGCGTCTCGCGCCCCGGCAGGGGCACCCAGGCCCCTGAGGAACAGGTTGGCGGCTTTCGCCTCGGGCAGCGGGTATCGCACCCGAAGTTCGGAGAGGGTGTGGTGCTCGATACGGAGGGGAAAGGCACGAGCGCCCGCGTCCAGGTCAACTTCGAGGCGGTCGGCAGCAAGTGGCTGGTGC
>JARRNE010000379.1:0-3742 GCA_037385305.1 Chromatiaceae bacterium
GACGGCGGCCCTTACTCTGGCCTTCCGCAAGGCGAGGCGGAAGCAAGGCGTCGCCGCGAGGAGCGAGTGGTTCGGCGCAGCACCCTGGGGGCTTCACCGCCGCTGACTCGCACCCCCTTCTTCCGTAGCGGTTCAAAAACAACTTGGGCATATTTTCCTGGCCGGCCAACGGCGCAATAGGCGATAGCCGTATTGCGCCGCATGTCTTCGGAGGCCCATTCGGCGCAATACGCTGCGCTATTGCGCCCTTCACCGAATGAAGTGTGTCGGTAGTTTTTGCATCGTTCCTCCCGTCTTACGGATTGCTGTTTCGACCTGCGCCGCGTCTGATCGCGGCGCACCAGGACGGTTCGCCGGTTGCGTTTTCTGCACCGTTTCGGGTCGGGCCGGCAGGGCTTGGATACCGGCCGGGGGGCTTGCCAGCGCGCCATTCCTGAGCGCCGACGGTCAGCCGAGCATTGCGCCTCGTTCTGTCCCCTTCGCGTATCAGCTGGCACGGCACATGCGAATCGCCCGTGCATGGCCAAGAAGAATCACGAGCATATCCGATGCTGAGACAGTTCCAGATCAGCGGCCAGATCGGTAGTCGAGCGCCGCCTATGATCGCGTATCACGAGTTTTACTGCGACGACTTTCGGCCCCGCGAGCATTACCTCCCCATGTGGGAGCACATCCAGCGCACCGGTCAGAGCCTGCTCGAGGCCAAATCCCGGGAGGCTCACCTCACCCTGCATACCGAAGGGGTCACCTTTACCGTCTACCCCAATCAGGAGGAAGGCATCGAGCGGGTCTGGCCCTTCGACATCCTCCCGCGCATCATCCCGGCGGAGGAGTGGCGGCCCTTGCAGGCTGGGCTCAAGCAGCGCATTCGGGCGTTGAACCTCTTCCTCAAGGACCTCTATCACGGGCAGCGAATCCTCAAGGACGGGGTCGTGCCCCCCGAGCTGATCTACCGCGGCAAGGACTTTCGGCGGGAGATCATGGACATCGACGCCCCCCACGACATCTACACCCACATCAGCGGTATCGATCTGATCCGCGATGAGGAAGGCCGCTACTTGGTGCTGGAGGACAATCTGCGTACGCCCTCCGGCGTCTCGTACATGATCGAGAACCGCATCGTTGAGCGACGGATCCTGCCCGAGTTCTTCAGCCGCTATCGGGTGCGCCGGGTGGAGCACTATCCGGCGCTGCTGCTTCAGGCGCTGCGTTATCTCTCGCCGCGTGGGGAGGCGGACGCGACCATCGTCGTGCTCACCCCCGGCATCTACAACTCCGCCTACTTCGAGCACACCTTTCTCGCCAAGGAAATGGGCGTGGAGCTCGCCGAGGGCCGGGATCTGGTGTGCAAGAACGATAAGGTCTATCTAAAGACGACGCATGGGCTGCGCCAGGTCGATGTGATCTACCGCAGGGTCGACGACGATTTCCTGGACCCTCTGGTCTTTCGCCCGGACTCGGTGCTCGGCGTTGCCGGAATCATCAACGCCTGGCGTGCGGGCAATGTCGCCATCGTAAACGCCCCCGGCAGCGGCATCGCGGACGACAAGGCGGTGTATGCCTACGCCCCGGAGATCATCCGGTACTACCTCGGGGAAGCCCCGATCCTTTCCAACGTGCCGACCTACCAGATGACCAATCCGGAGGATCAGGCCTACGTGCTGGACAACCTGGAGCGCATGGTGGTGAAGGCCGTGGCCGAGTCCGGCGGCTACGGCATGCTGATGGGGCCCACCTCGACGCCGACCCAGCGTGCCGAGTTTGCCAAGAAGGTTCAGGCAGATCCCCGCAACTACATCGCCCAGCCCGTCGTGCAGCTCTCCCGCCACATTTGCTATCTGGAGGGTGAGCTGGAGTCCCGCCATCTGGACCTGCGGCCCTTCATTATCTATGGCGAGGACATCGAGGTGGTGCCCGGCGGGCTCACACGCGTGGCCATGACCAAGGGGTCGCTCGTGGTCAACTCGTCCCAGGGCGGCGGCAGCAAGGACACCTGGGTCCTGGCGGATTGAGCGCGGTCCCCGGCATACCCTCCCGATGGCCCGTGCCGTCGGGGCGGCGCGTTTGCTTCCGGGACCCGGGCTGCCGTCGGGTGGTGCGTCCGGAGGCATCTTCCGGTTTCCCGTCCGAAATCGTCGACCCTGGGCCACGAGCATGCTGAGCCGCATCGCCGAATCACTGTACTGGATGGCGAGGAACCTGGAGCGCGCCGACGACAGCGCGCGCATCCTCGATATCAATGTTCTTTATATGCTGGAGGCGGACGAGGGGACTACGGAGGAGACCCAGTGGAAGCCTCTGCTGAACATACTCGATGCCGACGATGCCTACCGCCAGCGTTATGAGGACGGTGCCATCAGCGTGCAGCGGGTCATTCAGTTTCTGACCCAGGACAAGTCCAATCCGAGCTGCATCCATAGCAGCCTGCGTCTGGCGCGGGAGAACGCGCGGGTAGTCCGTGACCGTATCTCGGGCGAGATGTGGGAGGCCATCAACGAGTTCTGGCTGCAGGTGGACAAGCATCTGATGGCGAAACTGCAGCCTTGGCGGGCGGCGGAGTTCTACGCCTATGTCCACCGGGAGGTCGCGCTCTTCTTCGGGCTCACTCAGGCCAGCATGATGCGCGGCGAGGCCTATGGCTTCACGGTCGTCGGGAGTCTCCAGGAGCGGGCCGACATGACCGCGCGAATCCTGGACGTGCGCTATCACTTGTTGCTGCCGGATGTCTCGCTCGTGGGGTCTCCACTCGACTACTATCAGTGGGGCGCCCTCTTGAAGTCTCTGTCCGGCTTTGACGCCTACCGCCGCCGATACCACGAGGGCATACGCCCCATCGACGTGGTCGAGTTCGTGGTCCTGAATCCGGATTTCCCGCGCTCCTTGGCCTACTGTGTGGAGAGCATGGGACGCGCCCTCGAACGGATCGGCCTCGCTCCGGCGACGGCGGTTGCGAGTGGCCTCCAGGCCTTGCGGCTCCACCTGGCAGACACCACCCCCCAGGCGATCCTGGACCAGGGGCTGCATGAGTACCTCGATCAGTTCCTCATCCTGATGGCACGTCTCACGCAGGCCCTCCAGGCCGACTACTTCGAGGCCCACCTCGGGGACGCACAGTGAGGTACCTGATCGAGCGGGAGGGGCGGGTCAGGTTCGCGGTGCCGGTGCGGGAGCATCACGTCGAGTTACGGCTCGCGCCCTGGCACGACGACGCACAACGGCTGCTCTCCTTGACCCTGCAGGTAGATCCAGTGGCGGACCTGGCCAGCCATTACGACTGTTTTGGCAATCTGGTACATCGCTTCGCTTTGATGGGCAGCCATAGCCAGATCGCGACCCGTCTCCGGGCAGAGGTCGAAACCCTGCAGACCAACCCGTTCAAGTTCGATTCCCTGCCACCTGCCAGGGAGCGGGCCTGGATCGCCGACAGTCTGCACCAGGCCCCGCGCCTGTGGGACTTCGTGCTGCACCGAAGTGCCTTCACGCCCGCCTTGCGGGCGTTTGAGCAAGAGATCGAGCTCCCTGAGCTGGAGTCCGACTCGCCTCTGTTTGCTCAGGTGCAGTCTGCGATGGCTTGGGTGCACGATCTCTATCAGCTCGACCTCGATAGACAAGACCCCCAGCCGACGCTGGAGGGGCTGCTGAATGCGCGGCAGGGCGGAGCCGCGGATTTGGCCCACCGGCTCATCGCCGTGGTTCGTGGTTGGGGCTTGCCGGCCCGCTACGCAATCGGTTACCTGGATCC
>JARRNE010000380.1:0-3736 GCA_037385305.1 Chromatiaceae bacterium
TCCCACAGGGTGCTGGTGCGGCCGTACGTACGGTTGATAAGCTGCACGTAGCGTCGACCAACGGAGATGAGCACTTGCGGGACCCTCACAGCACGCTCGGGTGTCAGTAGCAGGTGCACGGTTAGTCATGAGTATACAGGCATGAAGTCGGCAGCGCTCGCGCTCGAGCGCATCGCGCAGCCAGTCGACGTAGGCAGAGCGGTCCTGGTCGTCGAAAAAGCAAGCTGCCCGATTGTGCCCGCGTTGGACGATGTGCAGCGGCAAGCCGTCGATGTGGACAAGTGTACGCCTCGGCATGGGCAGAGTGCACCAGAAATTGAGCCTGGCCCCTTTTTCCGCGGAAATTGAGCCTGGCCTCCTTTTTCCGAATGCCGGTGTGGCTGTGTCGTTAGGTCAACTGCGGACTGTGGGAATCCAGGCTAGGAAGTCTTGACATGCCCCTGTGGGAACTTCAACCCCGGATGGAATATTCGTTAGCCTTGTCTCGTCGGGTATCCTGCTGCGCTCGGCAAAGAACAGCAAAGATGCGGACAGCAACAGGAGTACTGCCAGAGCTACTGCGGTGATAATAAGCTTTTCTTTCTTTCCAACGATTGCATGTCGGATAATGTGAAAGGCTTTGGAATACCGCCCAAGCTTCAGGACCCTGAGAACGCGGAACATCCGGAATAGCCTAACCGTTCTCAAGTCGACTCCAAGGACCGGCAGATAAAATGGAACAACTGCCATCAGATCTATCAGCGAGAGTGGCCGAAAGAAGAAACGTATTTCCTCGTCGCGAAGCTCCGCTTCGCGACGCCGGCATGCAAGCTCTGCTTGCCGTATCTGACCGGCACGTCCCGCCAACAGGCCGCTGCCCATTGTCGTGCGCGTCTTGACCGATTCGCGAAGCGGAGGCTTCGTGCCCGAGACAGCAGGGCAACCACGTTGTGCTCAGCTCAACCGACCTTGCCAGTAGCCGGGGCGGCGTCGAAGGTCGGCGACCACGATCACACACAGGGCATCGACTAGCCGCAGTCGCTGCTCCGCCGGCAGTGCGAGGGCTTGGTCGAAGACGCTCGTCTCGTCGGTGTGCATGGATGGAATCCTCGGCTCAAGAGGAGCAACAACCTCGAAATGTGAGCGCGGCGACGGAGGGAAGTCCGCCAAGCCCCGGTCCAACCCCACGGGTTCGGGGTTCCGGTGCGAGAGCGCCAAGGGGCAAGCCTTAAAGTAGAGGATACACTTGGGATTAGGCGCCGCTCGCCAGAATAGTGGGAGCTAGGCGGGTGTCCGATGGAGCTCCGTTCGATCACCGGGGCTTCGACCGGGCGTCAGGCAGAGATCGTGGTCGTGACCTTGGCCGTTCGGCGTGAGCACCGTCAAGCGGACGGCCCCTGGAAACGGGGGCAGACGAGGGGCGGAACGCGACATACGCAGCGTGCCATGCACGCGCCGTCATTTTTCCCCCTATCTGCCCGATTTTGAAATGTATCGAATGATTGGTGCCGAGGAGAGGACTTGAACCTCCACGAGCTTTCGCCCACATGGACCTGAACCATGCGCGTCTACCAATTCCGCCACCTCGGCCGGTGGTGGGCGGGGCCATGAGATGGCCCGCCCGCGGGAACCCAGAATCCTATTGAGACAATGCGGCCTTGTCAACGATACACTAACGGTCATGGCGGCAGCGCCAGTCTAGGGAATCCAAGTCGCTGCGGCCATAGCCGTTTCCCTCACCCCGCCCCTCTCCCAGGGGGCGAGGGGGATTCGGAGCGCGCTACGCGCGCTTTTCATGGGGAGGGCCACGACGGCAGCGCGCCCTGGCGAATCTACGCTGCTGGCGCCATGGCCGTTTGCCCCACCCCAGCCCTCTTTCGGAGGGCCAGGATATAGGGCGCGCGCTATGCGCGACTTTGCGGTAATCAGCTTGCAGGAGCGAGAAATACAACGTGGCACGACCGAGACGCACTAAGTCCGCAAGGGAGTTGGACCCCCATCGCCAGCGGGAGAAGAAGAAGTACGCAAATCCCATCCCGAGCCGGGAGTTCATCCTGCAGGTGCTGTCGGAGACCGGCGTGCCCCTCTCGTTCGACGAGCTCGCGGAGGCCCTGGAGCTTTCGGCTGAGCAGGATCTGGTCGCCCTGCAGCGCCGGCTGGGGGCGATGGAGCGGGATGGTCAGCTGGTGCGCAACCGCAAGGACGCGTACTGCCTGGTCAACAAGCGGGACCTCATCGCAGGGCGGGTGATCGGGCACCCGGACGGCTTCGGGTTCGTGAAGCCGGATGACGGCGGTGATGACGTCTATCTCTATCCGCGCCAGATGCGCGGACTCTTCCACAACGACCGGGTCGTGGTTCGGGTGACGGGGCGCGACCGCCGGGGGCGCCTGGAGGGGTCGGTGGTGGAGGTTCTGGAGCGGAACACCCGCAACGTGGTCGGACGCTTCTACCAGGAGAGCGGGGTCGGCTTCGTGGTGCCCGACAACAAGCGGCTGACCCACGACATCATCATCCCGCGGGACTGCATCGACAGCGCCGAGCAGGGCCAGATCGTGGTCGCGGAGATCACCGACCAGCCCACCAAGCGCACCCAGCCCATCGGCCGCATCCTGGAGGTGGTGGGGGACCACATGGCCCCTGGCATGGAGACGGACATCGCCATCCGCACCCATGACCTCCCGGTGCAGTGGCCGGAGGCAGTCGAGCAGGAGATCGCCTCCCTCGCCGAGGAGGTGCCGGGGGCCGCGAAGCAAGGCCGGACGGACCTGCGCCGTATCCCTCTGGTCACCATCGACGGGGCGGACGCCCGGGACTTCGACGACGCCGTCTTCTGCGAGCGCAAGCCCCGCGGCTGGAAGCTCCTGGTATGCATCGCCGATGTCTCCAGCTACGTGGTGCCCGGGACCGCGCTGGACGAGGAGGGGCTGAATCGGGGCAACTCGGTCTACTTTCCCGACCGCGTGATCCCCATGCTGCCGGAGATCCTCTCCAACGGGCTCTGCTCACTCAACCCGAACGTGGATCGCCTCTGCATGGCGTGCGAGCTGTACGTGGGCGGCGAAGGCCAGGTGAGCCGCTCCCGCTTCTTCCCGGCGGTCATGCGCTCCCATGCCCGCCTGACGTACGAACAGGTCGCCGCCATGCTGATCGACGGCGATCCGACGCTGTGCGAGCGCCATGACGCCCTGCTGCCGCACCTGCATGAGCTCTATGCTCTTTACAAGGCGCTGCACGGGGCGCGCGCCGAGCGGGGAGCTATCGACTTCGACACCACCGAGACCCGCTTCGAGTTCAACGCCAAGGGCAGGGTGGAGGCCATCCACCCGCTGGTGCGAAACGAGGCGCACCGGATCATCGAGGAGTGCATGTTGGCGGCCAACGTGGCGGCGGCTCGTCTCTTCGAGCGCAAGAAGATGCCGGCCCTCTATCGCATCCACGAGACGCCCAGTCAGGAGAAGCTGACGGACCTGCGGGAGTTTCTCGGGGAGCTGGGCCTCAGCCTGTCGGGGGGACTCAAGCCGACTGCCCAGGATTACGCGGCCCTCCTGGAGCGGGTTCGGGAGCGCCCGGACCGACACCTGATTCAGACGGTCCTGCTGCGATCCATGCAGCAGGCCATCTACAGCTCCGACAACGTAGGGCACTTCGGCCTGGCATATCCGGCTTACACCCACTTCACGTCCCCCATCCGCCGGTATCCCGACCTGGTCGTGCACCGCACCATCAAGCACATCCTGGACGGCGGCACGGCCGC
>JARRNE010000381.1:0-3723 GCA_037385305.1 Chromatiaceae bacterium
CGAAAGCCATAGGAGCAGTCCAGAAAGTCCTGCTCGTAGACCGGCTCCAGCGCCGTGAGCACCGCCCGCTGGAGAATTTTGTCCTCCAGCGTCGGGATACGAATGGGGCGGGTCTTGTTCTTCGTCCCGTCCTTGGGAATGTGGACACGCCTGACCGGCGGTGCACGGTACAAACCGCTCTTGAACCGCTCGAGCAGATCGCTCAGGTTCTCCTGCAGCTTCTCCTGCAGCCGCTCCTCGTGCGCCGCGGCCGTGACGCCGTCCACGCCGACCGCGCCATCCTTGCGCGTGCGCCGGTACGCCTCTTCCATCCACATCAGATCGATGTGGTGCGCCAGCGTCAGCAGCACCCTCTGCGGTGCCCTTCTCGCCAATTCCGCGATCTTCTGTTGTTTCGTTGAGATGCGCTCGCGTTCCAAGGCACGCGTCATCTTGCCCTCCAGAAGGTGTCTGGACCGATCGGCCGCTTCCCTCCCGCGGGTCCTCTGGGGCGAGTTCCCCGCGTTCAGCGGTACTATCAGCCGACTCCGATTGCTCATCCACCGGCCCACCGCGCTTCGTTGCCTTCGCTTGGCGGTACCTTGCCTCGGGTCCTCTTTGCTCCCGCCGGCCGGACCCCGCTCCGACGGCCCTGGACAACTTCTAACGCGGCGCCCGCACCACGACAACACTCGGTTCCGGTGGATGGCCAATCCTTACCGCGTCAGGACTTTCAGCTACCGGGTCGCACTAAGAGGTTTCTGCTTGCTTACGTCATGTCTGCATGCTTCCCCCTCTTCCAGGCTTTGCCTGGCGCAAGCAAAAAAAGAAGGGCCGCCAAGGCGGACGGAATCGGCTGAAGGGCGCGCGTGGGCGTGGCACACTGGAGAAAGAGAAACCGCCCATCTTCGGGATGATTCAGCGCGATGGAGAAGTCATGATCCGTATGCTGCCGAACGTCAAGCAGCGAACCATCATGCCGCTGATTCAAGCGACCGTTGCGCCTGGAACCACGGTGTTCACGGACGAGTACGACATCTACAACCGCTTAGCCGCCTGGGGCTAC
The DNA here is from genome assembly GCA_037385305.1 of Chromatiaceae bacterium. Lineage (GTDB taxonomy): Bacteria > Pseudomonadota > Gammaproteobacteria > Chromatiales > Chromatiaceae > JARRNE01. Next base: position 1,046 of record JARRNE010000381.1, read on the forward strand.
GAGCACAAGAGCGTTTGTCACAGCCGCGGCGAATACCCACGCGACGAAGACGGTGACGGCTTCCACGAGGTACACGTGAACACCATGGAAGGTATCTGGTCCTGAGACGGCGGCTTCGTTCCGGAGACGGGCCCCTACTCGTCCCGCAGGGCCGCCACCGGGTCCAGTCGCGCCGCATGAAGCGCCGGAAGGACCCCTGCCGCAAGACCGATCAGAGCCGCGACCACCTCCGCCACCAGGACGAAGTCCCATGCGGTGTGGGTCGGGAGGGCCGGCACTGCGCGCCCGATAAGCCAGGCGCCACCGGCGCCGACCGCGAAGCCGGCGATCCCTCCCAGGACCGCGAGGGCCACCGCCTCGGACAGAAACAGGAGCAGGATCTGCCTTCGGGCGGCACCGAGGGCACGAAGGAGACCTATCTCGCGGCGCCGCTCGCGCACCGCGATGGTCATAATGGTCAGAATGCCAATGCCCCCTACTGCCAGGGAAATGCCCCCGAGGGAGCCCACCGTCGCCGTCAGGACATCCATGACCGAGCCGAGGACGTTCAGCATCTGGTCCTGGGTAATGATCGTAAAGTCTTCCGCCCCATGACGGCGTTTCAGCAGCTCCCGCACCTGGCTCGCGACGGAAGCGCTGCTTGCGCCGGCGAAATAGAGAAGGTCGAGCTCCATCAGGCCCTCCCGGTTGAACAGAGCCAGGGCGCGGCTCACGGGGATAAAGACCGAATCGTCGAGGTCGAACCCCAGCATCTGCCCCTTGGGCTCCATCACCCCCAGGACCCGATAGGGCTCCCCGCCGATGCGGACCCGAGCACCGAGGGACGGGACATCGCCGAAGAGCTCCCGCTGGACCTTCGTCCCCAGGACCGCGTAGGCGCGGGCCTGGCCTTCGTCCTCGGGCAGAAAGCGGCCGATGGCGGGACGCATCCGCCAGACCTCCGGCACCGCCGCGCCGACCCCGAAGATGGTCGTGCGGCGGCTGCGGGCGCCCGCCTCCACCGCCGCGTTGCCCTGGACCATCGGCACCACCGCCTCCACGTCGGGAAGCCTTTTCAGGGCGCCGGCATCCCTCATGCTCAACGGACGGACCGTGCTGATGAGGGCGCCGGACAGCCCCAGGGTGCTGGTCTTACCGGGATAAACGGCGATCAGGTTGGTGCCGAATTGGGAGAACTCGGCCAACACGAAGCGGTGAACCCCCTCGCCAATGGCCGTGAGCAGAACAACCGCAGCCACCCCGATGGCGATGCCGGTCACGGTCAGCAGGCTGCGCACACGGTGGGCGCCAATGGCCCCTAGGGTAAAGGCGGCAAAGTCCCGAGTCAGCACCGCGAGCGCCCTCCCGGGGACAACCAGGGACAAAGCTCACGAATGCCGGAATCCGCTCTTGAACCGCAGAGACGCGGACGGCGCAGAGAGGACCTCCCGCCGAGACAGCGGGCTCCCGAGCCACCGTTCGGCGCGACCGGGGAAGACGGGTTATCCATCATCCTTGTCTTCCTCTGTGCTCTCTGTGTCTCCGCGGTTCATCCTGCGTCAGCGGTCCGAGAGGGCGGCCACCGGATCAAGACGTGCCGCCCGCACTGCGGGCAGCAAGCCGAAAACCATGCCTGCAATAAGCGCCACCCCGATTGCCGCCAGGGGGGCCCATAGGGGCACCACGATCTTGAAGGCATCGATCTGCCGGTTGAAGACGGCCACCACGCCAAAGGCCAGCAACAGCCCGCTCCCTGTCCCCGCCAGGGCGAGCAAGAATGCCTCCGTCAAGAAGAGTCCGAGGATGTGGCGGCGGGGAGTCCCCAGGGCTTTCAGCAGACCCACTTCCGCGGTGCGTTGCGAAACGGCCACCAGCATGACGTTCATGATCAGCACCCCCGCCACGGTCAGACTAATGGCCGCGATCCCGGCCACGGCCAGGGTGAGGGTATGGAGGATGCGGTCGAAGGTGGAGAGCATGGCATCCTGGGTAATGACAGTGACATCGTCCTCCCCCTCATGACGGGTCTTGATGATCTGGCGTATCGCCTCCTTGGCGGCGGGCAAGGCGGACCGGCTCGGGGCCTCGACCAGGATCCGGAACAGCGCGGGACTGTTGAACAGCGCCTGGGCCGAGGCCACGGGAATGATCGCGAGGTCCCCCAGGTCCTGCCCCAAGGACTCGCCTACGCTCGCCAGCACCCCGATTACCCGCACCCGGCGATCCCCGATCCGCACCCGCTCGCCCAGCGCGGGCCGCCTTCCGAAGAGCTCCTGCACCAGCTTCTGACCAAGCACCGCCACCGGCCGCGCCCGTTCGAGGTCCCCCTGAGGAAGAAAGCGGCCCTCCGCCAGCCCCAGATTTCGTATCCACTGGTACTCGCTCGTCGTCCCCACGACTGTCACCTCCCGCTCCAGTCCGCCATAGGAGACCGGCGCCGATCCGAGGGACACCGGGGCGATCCGCTTCACCAGCCGGGAGCGGCCGAGGGCCCCCGCATCGTCCAAGGTCAGATCCCGCGGCGTCTGCCCCAGCAAGGGCGGGGGCCCCCCGGTCGTCTCGTTGCGGCCGGGAATAACGATCAGCAGGTGAGTGCCGAGCTCTGTGAACTTGTGCAGCACGTAGTGTCGCGCCCCTTCCCCCAGGCCGGAGAGTAGGATCACCGCGGCGGTGCCCAACCCCATTGCAAGCACGGTGAG
>JARRNE010000382.1:0-3713 GCA_037385305.1 Chromatiaceae bacterium
AGGAGGAGGAGTTCGAGCTGGGGGCCAAACGTGAGCTGCGCTCCTGTCACGACGTGGGCTCCTACTGCAAGACCAAGGTGCTCTCCGCCTGTATCGAGCGGCGGAGCAGCTACTGCTGCTTCAACACCCCACTCGCGCGGATCTTAAACGAGCAGATGCGCCCCCAGCTCGGCCGCGGCTGGGGCGAGGCGGACGCGCCGGACTGCACGGGGCTTGCCGTCAACGACCTCGGGCGGGTCGACTGGAGCCGGGTGAACCTCGATGAGTGCCTCGCGATCCTGGCTGAGACGGGGCATTTCCCCACGCTCGATAATCTCAATCTTGACGCCCTTACCGGTTCCGGTAGCGAGCTAGACGTTTCGGGCGCTCGGCCGAATGCCGCTGCCCGGAGCCAGGTACCGTCGGATGGACTGGACAGCGACGCGGCGCGCCGGGAGGCGGAGATGGAACTGTGGGAGTCCACGTTGCCGGCTTTGCCTTGACCGAATGTGAGAATTGAGCCGGCCAAATAGCATTCCGTTTCACCCGACGCGGTGATTGGACCGGGGAATCGCCAGACAGCGGGGACACCCTGACTCGCGCGTTGACCCGGGCCGCCGGGGCGGTTCGGCTCATAAGGCTACGAAAGGGTGGGAAACGCGCCTTCTACGACCAGGACTCCGCCCTTGAGCCCGCGTACCTGGCGCGAGAGGAGCACCGCACCGGCCAGGCGACTGTGACTGCGGAGTTACTCGTTGGCGACCGATGTGCAGAAGTCGATGAACGCGCGCGCCTCCTCGCGAACCTTTGCGGCTGCCTCCGCAAGATCCCGGTAAGAGACCCCGTAATCCGAATGCAACCGCAAGTCTTCGGCGCGATTCAGAGCTCGTCCCTGTTGACGCGCGCTCTCTCCGCGCCCTTTTGCGAATTGCCCGAAGGCCCCAATGAGACCGGAATGGGTCAGTGCGGCCTGATCTCGGTGTCGCAACAATACCGCCGTTGCGGCGTGAAACATCGCGTAGTAGGCGAGATGAATGACGCTTTCCGGGGCATCAGCCGAGTTGAGGCCTTGAGCTTGGCGCAACATGCGTTCAGCTTTTGCAAGGTGCTCAACGTGACTTTCCGTCACAACGTAACCCCCTCGACGTTGATCCGGTCGAGCAGCAGGGGATTGGCCCCTTGGCCATCCTCGGATAAGGCAATCGGATGGATCGTCTGTCCCGCTTCCACTATCAGGTCATAGGCCGCATCAGCCAGATCCAGCGTGTCCTGACTGGACGCCCCGTCCTTGAGGAATACGGCGATGTCCCAGTCGGAGCGGGCATGGGCCTCCCGGCGGGCGCGGGACCCGAAGAGCACGACCCGCGTTACGCGGCCTGGCAGCGCTTGCTCGGCGCACGCCCGGAAACGGCGGGCCAGTGACAGGTCGATATTGTCCACCTGTATCTCGGTGTCTAAGCGAGATCCGGCGAGAACTCTGCTCTAAGGTTCTACGGGGGTTGAGAGTTCAGTAGCCAAGGCTAGCGTGTACAGGATGGTGGTGGAAACACGCGACCATGCAACGCGCGGAAAACGTGCATCGCGACATCGAGAGCGCGACGGATCTCCCCCTCTGACACCAAGACTTCCTTTCCTTCCTTCTCAGCCGTCCGCGCCTTTTCGATGTACGTCCGATCAACAACGCCCAAATTGTGGTAATAGGGTGCCTTTTCTCGAAGACTTGGGCAAGAAATCCAGCATCATCGTCGGAGCATTCATCGAACAGTCGGACGCCGACGATCTTCAAGATAGCACTCTCCGCACGACGCACGTTCTGGAAAGCCGTGCCAATCTTCTTGATTTCTTGCTGCGACTCCTCCTCAGACAGGGATGACGTCAAAAGGTATCGTCGAACCATCGCCTTGAGTACCGCCTCGAATAGGGAAACGGCGTCTTCCAGGCAGTTTTCGAGGTCCTTCGCTGCGATCCGTCTCCCCAGATCCTTCCGCCGCCTCGGTACATCGTCCAGCATCGCGCGAACCACGTCGAGCTCCGCCGCAACATGGCTGAGGAAAATGTCGGCGCCACAATCTGCGCACCAAGTTGCCAGTCCGAAGACCGACTGGTCGAGGCGACAATGGGGGCAGACGACATCTCGACGGACCTCATCCTCGAACGGGCGATGTACCGGCGGGCCGGCTCTTGGCTTGAGGACCATCTCAATCGATAACAGACCCCCGCCAAGCTTACGCTTGCCGGAGGGGTCTAGCTCGAGTGCATCCTTCAGCATGCGCTCGGCGCCGTCCATGGCTTCCCGGGTGACAATGTCCTCCGCATAGCGTATCTGCTCCCTCGTATGAAAGTTCCCTGGGTCTGCTGGGTGCCGGCAGTAGGGACAGAATGCGGTTTCTTGCCTCTCGGTTATTCCCGTTCCGCACTTGACCTTGAAATAGCCTGGGGAGCAGGCGCCGTCCGGACACTCCCGGGCGAGTCGTCCTTCCGCGTCTGTAGGCGCCGATACTCGCATCGAGTAACTGTCATCCCCAAGGAACCGGATTTGGTTAGGTCCACCTTCTCGGAACAGTCTCTTCGGCACTTCGAAACCCTGCTGGGAACGAGCAGTTTCCGTCCAATATATCACGTGCTATAAACAAGTAAAATGTCCACGCGAGCCACATGACGTTCAGCATGACCCCGGAGCAGATCCGCAACTTGCGGCAGTCGATGGACCTAACGCAGCAGCAGTTCGCAGAGCTGCTCGGGGTTTCGTTCGTCACGCTGAACCGCTGGGAGAACGGACAGACGCGCCCGTCTGCGCTGGGAATCGAAAAGCTGCGCAAGGTGGCCGCCGGACCGGCCGGTCAAGCTCCTAATGTGGGCAAGTCGCCCTCACCCCCTGCGCCGGAGGCGGCCGGGGGTGAGCCGCTCGACTTCCTCGGTGATGCCGAAGCGGTACGAGCCTTAGTAGAGGGGGAGCGACTGTCCTACGGGCACCTCTTCAATCCCGCCTTCGCAACCGAGATCAGCGAAATCGACCCGCTGCCCCACCAGCGGATCGCCGTCTACGATCGAATGCTTCCCCAGCCGCGCCTTCGCTTCCTGCTCGCGGACGATGCTGGAGCTGGCAAGACCATCATGACCGGGCTCTACGTGCGCGAAAGCCTTAGCCGCCGCACCGTGCGCCGCGTGCTGGTCATCGCGCCTGCTGGCCTGGTTGGCAACTGGTATCGCGAGCTGCACAAGCTCTTCCAGCTCGACTTTTCGATCGTCACCGGCGCGGATGCCAAGGAACGGAACCCGTTCGTCGGTGACGGCAGCGACCTGGTGGTGGTCAGCATCGACAGTTTGCGCAGCCGCCGGCTGTTTGCCTGCCTAAAGGACCCGGCAGTCACGCCCTATGATCTGGTCGTCTTCGACGAGGCGCACAAGCTCTCGTCCTACCGGGACCCTGATGGCACCATCCGCTCGACCGACCGGTACCGCCTGGCAGAAGCAATCGCCGGTGTTCGGGGTCTCGGGGACGAGTGGCGCCTGCCCTGGTCGGCACATCACTTATTGCTGCTCACCGCCACGCCCCACATGGGCAAGCCCTTTCCCTTCTATGCCCTGTGGCGGCTACTGGAGCCTGAGCTCTTTAGCACCGAGACCGCCTTCGAGCGATTTCCGCGCGACTCGCGGTCTCGCTACTTCATCCGCCGCGTTAAGGAAGAGATGGTGGATTTCCGGGGCACCCCGTTGTACCCAGAGCGGCTGTG
>JARRNE010000383.1:0-3707 GCA_037385305.1 Chromatiaceae bacterium
CTCGATCGACTTACAGCTTCGACGACTATCTGACCACCGAGCGGACGCTGATCGACGAGCGTCACGAGTATATCGACGGCCAGGTCTTCGCGATGACCGGCGCGAGCTGGGAGCACAATGTGATCAGCGCCAACCTAACCGCCAAGCTGCACACCCAGCTCGCGCAGGGACCCTGCACGGTCCTGTCCAACGACCTGCGGGTGCGTATCGAGACCGCCAACGCCGGGACCTATCCGGATGTCGCCGTGCTCTGCGATGCGCCCGCCTACGGAGAGAGCGTGGGACTTACGGCGGCCTCGGCTTCGGCTCAGGCCCGGCTCTTTCTGCTGCGGGGGTTCGAGCACATCGACATGGCTCCCCGGTTCGCGGACCGGTGGCGGATGTGGCGCGCAATCTGCGCGCTCCTTGACAACCAGACAAGGACCAACCAAAGCTGTTAAAGAAACGCTGATTGCGTTTCCGCAAGCCCAATCGGTGCCGCAGAGACCGGCGCCAGGGTCATCGCAGCAAGGGAGGCTTGCTGGCATGTCGGACAGATTCGACTTTCTCGTCTGCATTGGGCGCTTCCAGCCGCCCCATAGCGGACATCTGGCCCTGGTGCGTCACGCTTTGACGCTCAGCCGGCGCCTGATCCTGCTGTGCGGCTCGGCCCGCCAGCCCCGCTCCACGCGCAATCCCTGGACGACCGCGGAGGTCGCCAATCTCTTTCGTCTCTGCCTGTCGGACGCAGAGCTCGATCGGGTCGATATCGAGCCCATGCTCGACACGCTCTACAACGACCGACTCTGGGTCGGCGGTGTCCAGCAAGGGGTCGCCGCGGTGGTTGCCCGTCGTAGCAGCGATGCTCCGCCGGCGCGAATCGGTCGTATCGGGCTCAGCGAGGGGGAGGCCAACTACTACCCGAGCCGCTTTCCCCAATGGGGAGCGGTTCCCTTCGCCCAGGACAATGGGGTGCGCGCCACGGCGATCCGCGCCGCCCTGTTCGCGCCCGACGAGCCACAAGGGCAGGGCGGGGCGGCCTACCTCAGCCTGCCGGCGGCGGGGGAGCAGCTCCCGGAGCCGGTACGTCGGGAGCTGATGGTCTTCTGCACGACGGACGTCTTCAACGACCTGCGGGCAGAGGCCATTTTTCTCGCGAAATACCGCAGGGCCTGGGATGGCGCCCCCTATCCGCCGACCTTCGTCACAGTGGACGCAGTGGTCGTTCAGTCCGGTCACATCCTCTTGGTGGAGCGCAAGGCGCGCCCCGGGCGCGGGCTCCTGGCGCTGCCCGGGGGCTTCGTGGGCGCCGACGAATGGCTCGAAGACGCCTGTATCCGGGAGCTGCGCGAAGAGACCCGGCTCAAGGTTCCGGTTCCGGTGTTGAAGGGCTCGATTCGGAGCGGCCGGGTGTTCGATGCCCCCTACCGGTCCCAACGGGGGCGCACCATCACGCATGCTTTTCTGATCGAGCTCACGCCGGCCGCAGCGCTGCCCAGGGTCAAGGGCGGCGACGACGCACGCCATGCGTTCTGGCTGCCCCTTGGAGAGGTGGCGCCTGAGCGGCTGTTTGAGGATCACTTTTCCATCATCCAGGCCATGTTGTGTTGACAGCTGGATGAGCCAGAGGGTCCGGCGGGATGCGTCGGACCCAACGCGGACAGGAGACAGATCCCGGTCCTTATCGTTGTCATCAGAACCTCCGATGGCCGGCGAAGGCAGGCCGCGGCAAAATTCTCCTGAGACCCTCGACAAGGAGTAGCCCATGGCCTTGGTCAACATGCGCGACATGCTGATTCACGCCTACCGCGGCGGTTACGCGGTGGCAGCATTCGATCTGGTAAGCCTCGACTTCCTCGAAGCCATCATAAAGGCGGCGGAGGCCTCCCGCGCGCCCGTGATCCTGAGCCTCGCGGAGTCCCATTTCGAGTATTTCGACTTCGAGCTCGCCATGGCGGCGACCGAGGCGGCGGCGAAGCGAACCTGGGCTCCGGTGGCGATCCACCTGGACCACGGCGCCTCCCTGGAGTCCGCGGTGAAGGCGATTCGGCTGGGCTGCAACGGCGTGATGGTGGACGTCTCCACCCGGCCATTCGAGGAGAATCTCCAGTGCACCCGGGGCGTGGTGGACATGGCCCATGCCTGCGGGGTTCCCGTCGAAGGGGAGCTCGGCTACGTGGCAGGGGTCGAGGGGGATGACGCGGAGCGGCACCCGGGCGAGGTCATCTATACCTCGCCGGAGGAGGCGACCCGTTATGTGCGCGGCACGGGGGTGGACTTCCTTGCGGTGTCCGTCGGGACCGTGCATGGGCGCATGCGCGGGGAGCCGCAGCTCGACTTCGACCGCCTGGAGCAGATCAATGGGGCGCTTGGAATCCCCCTGGTGATCCACGGGGGCACGGGTCTCTCCGACGCACAGTTTCGCAGGCTGATCGAACGGGGGGCTACGAAGATCAACTATTACACGGCGCTGTCCGACGCGGCGGCGGAGCGCATCCGCGAGAACGTGGCAAGTGCCGAGCCCGGCGGCTATACGACACTGGTGCGAGGGATCCAGGAGCCGATGCGGGCCGAGATGCAGCGGTGCATCCGCCTGTGGGGCTCAGAGAACCGGGCGGAGGAACTCCTGGCCGCGTGCGAGCCATGGCTCCCTGTGGAGCATCTGATCACCTACAACCTGGCGGAGGGCGCGGATATTACCGCCATGATGGCGGAGGGTCGGCGAGTGCTGGGGGCAATCCCGGGCGTCCGGGAGGTGGTTACGGGGGAAGCCGTTGCAGAAGGCGCCGCGTACCGTTACTGCTGGAACGTCCGCTTCTGCCACCCGGCGGTGATCGATTCCTATCGCGATCACCCCCACCATCTCCGCTTCGCGGACACCGTATTCCGACCAGCGGCAGCCGATCGCTTGAGCATCGACTTCCGCGTGCTGAAGGATTGAGCCCCACCTTTCCCGGGCACGGCCCCCAGATGGAGGCTGTCGCAAAGTGCGACTGCGACGCCCTCCGGGGGGGCGCCCCGTTCCCGGGGGCGCCCCGGCTCAGAAGCGGCGTTTACCGAAGGATCCGCCGCCGGTCTTTGGCTGCGCTTGGTTGACCTTGATGCTGCGACCCTTGAAATCTGTCCCGTTCAGGGCCTTCATCGCGGCGTCGGCCTCCGAGTTGTTCGGCATCTCGACGAAGCCGAATCCCTTCGACTGACCGGAGAACTTGTCGGTGATCACGCTTGCGCTCTCTACCGAGCCGTAAGCGGCAAAGGCATCGCGGAGATCATTGTCGGTGACGCTGTAGGGAAGATTGCCGACGTAGATTTTCATTCACATCTCGCTGTAAAAAGGTCTGAAAGCCGGACGGGGGGTTCGTTCGGGGTGGGGGGAGGATAACCGGATTCCTTGCCGCGGGAAAGCGGTCTCGGGGCTGGTCGACGGGGAGACGGTGCCCACGGGTCGGCAAACAAGGCCGTCCGGGCCGGGCGGCAGGGATTGCGCTGGAGCGATCTCCCGGATTCGGCTATGCTTTGCTCGGTCTTTCCCCCCATCTGTTCAGGCGTCTCCCGTCCGCGACGCCTGTCACGTCGAGGCCCCCATGGATTCCCCTAACTTGCAGGTCGGTTTTGACCGGCTCGGGCTCTTGGCTCCTGTTCTCCAGGCGGTCCAGGAGCTGGGTTATGAGCTTCCCACCGCGATTCAGCAGGAGTGCATCCCGCATCTCCTGGCAGGCAGGGATCTG
>JARRNE010000384.1:0-3705 GCA_037385305.1 Chromatiaceae bacterium
GCGCAAACCGCTGCGCCGGCACGGCCGGTCCCGCCCGCAGCGCCCACGCCCCGGGGCGGTCGGCGCCGCAGGGCGGTCCCTGGGCAGGACGACCTGTTCGATGCGCCCCCGGCCGCCGCGGCAGCGCCCGACCCGGCTTGGGTTGACACGCTGCTCGCCTCCCCTGCCTATGCTGCGCAAAAGCGGCTGGCGGCCCGCATCGCACCGGCGGACGAGGAGCTCCGCCGCTTCCTCCTGGCCCTGGACAGCCGCGGCGGGAAGCTCAGCAAGTCGGCACTCGCTCAGCGGCTGGGGCTCCCCATGGTCCGCATCGAGGGGTTCCTGAGCGCTGTGCGCAGGGTGCTCAATGTCGATCGCTCGGCCGTCATCTCGGTGGACCCGGCGGCCGGGACGGTGGAGCTGAACCTGAGCCTGCTCAGGGTCCAGTTCCAGCTCGAGGCGGGCTAGGACTTGGCGTCCGTAGCACGAATCGGCGAGGTGATCGGGGCGCTCCGCCGAGGCACGGTGCCCCAGGCGGGGCTGGACCTACTCGCCGTGGGGCTGTCACGCTTCGAGGCCACGCTGGGCGATGAGCTCGACCAAGTCGCCTTCGGGCGGGGTCACTTCAAGGCGGTGCGCGGCGAGTACGGCTGCGGCAAGACATTCTTCGGCCGCTGGCTCCAAGAGCAGGCACGCGGCCGGGGCTTCGCCACCAGCGAGGTTCAGGCATCGGAGACGGAGACCCCGCTCCACCGCATGGAGACGGTCTACCGGCGCCTGTGCGAGCGGCTCGCCACCAGCGAGGGGGACGGGGCCTTCCGCAGCGTCATCGACGGCTGGTTCTAGACCCTGGAGCAGGACGTGCTGGCCGAGGGGCGGCTCGACCCGGAGGACGCCGAGGCCCTGGTGCAAGCCACGGACAACCTGATGGAGCAGCGCCTTGCGGACGTCACAAGGGTAGCGCCGGCCTTCTCCGCGGCGCTCCGGGCCTATCGGCTGGCCTTGCTGCGGGAGGAAGTGGCCACCGCAGAGGGACTGATCGCCTGGGTCTCGGGGCAGCCGACCGTCGCTGCCGCCGTGAAGCGGGCCGCCGGCATCCGCGGCACCATCGATCACTTCGGCGCGACCAGCTTCCTCGCCGGGCTGCTCACGATCCTGCGGGATTCGGGGTTCGCCGGCCTGGTGCTGCTGCTCGACGAGGTCGAGACCCTGCAGCGGATGCGCGCCGACACCCGGGACAAGGGGCTCAATGCGCTGCGCCAGTGGCTGGACGAGATCGACGCCGGCCGCTTCTCGGGGCTTTACCTCCTGGTGACGGGCACGCCCGCCTTCTTCGATGGGCCTCAGGGGGCACAGCGGCTGCCGCCCCTGGCCCAGCGCCTGCACACGGACTTTGCCACCGAAGCCCGGTTCGACAACCCGCGGGCGGTGCAGATCCGTTTGCCCGGGTTCGGCCATGACGCCCTGTGGGAGGTGGGCCGGCGGGTGCGTGATCTCTATGCGCAGCATTCCAAGGTGCCTGAGCGGATCAATTCCCTGGCTGATGACGCCTACCTGGCGGATCTCGCCAGCGCGGTGACCGGGCAGCTCGGCGGCAAGGTGGGTATTGCCCCCCGGCTGTACCTCAAGAAGCTGGTGGCGGACGTGCTCGACCGCGTCGATCAGTTCCCCGACTTCGACCCACGGGCGCACTATGCGCTGACGGTGTCCGACACCGAGCTGACCCCGTCCGAGCGGGCCATGCGCGCGGCCGAGAGAGTGGACGACATCGAGCTGCCCCAGTGACGCCGGCGGAGCCGAGCCCCTTCGAGCGCCTGCACCCGGCGGTCCAGTACCATATCGTCAACACACTCGGGTGGTCGAGCCTCCGCGCAACGCAACTGGAGGCCATCGACCCCATCCTCGCGGGCGGGGACGCCCTCCTGCTCGCCCCTACCGCCAGCGGCAAGACGGAGGCAGCGATCCTGCCCCTGATGTCCCGGATGATCGCCGAGTCGTGGCCGGGCCTATCGGTCCTCTATGTCTGCCCGATCAAGGCCCTGCTCAACAACCTGGAGCCCCGCCTCGCCCACTACCTCGGGCTGGTCGGTCGCCGGGTGGGCCTGTGGCACGGGGACGTACACACCGCTGCGCGGAGGCGCCTGCTGCGCGACCCGCCGGACCTGCTCCTCATCACGCCCGAGTCGATCGAAGGGATGCTGGTCGCCCGCGACTCGGGTCGGAGGGTGCTGTTCGAGGGCGTCCGAACGGTGGTGGTGGACGAGCTCCACGCCTTCGCCGGAGATGACCGGGGCTGGCACCTGCTGGCCCTCCTCGATCGCCTGGAGGATCTGGCGGGGCGACGCCTGCAACGGTTGGGTCTCAGCGCTACGGTGGGCAATCCCGCGGCACTGCTGGAATGGCTGACCGGCAGCCGTGGCGGTCGAGTGATCGGCAGCAGCGGTGCATCGGGGGATGCGGAGGTCACCATCGACCATGTCGGCACCCTCCAAAACGCGGCCCTGGTGATCTCCCGGCTGCATCGGGGGGAAAAGCGCCTGGTGTTCTGCGACAGCCGAAGCCGTGTCGAGGCACTCGCCGGGGCGCTCCGGGGCGCCGGGGTGCAGGTCTTCGTCTCCCACAGCTCACTGTCGGTCGAGGAACGCCGCCAGGCGGAGCGGGCCTTCGGCGAGGCGTCCGACTGCGTCATCGTCGCCACCAGCACCCTGGAGCTCGGCATCGACGTGGGCGACCTTGACCGGGTCATCCAGATCGATGCTCCGGCGTCCGTCTCGTCTTTCCTCCAGCGCATGGGCCGCACCGGCCGACGGCCGGGGACGCGACGCAACTGCCTGTTCCTGGCCACCACCGATGAGGCCCTGCTGTGCGCCGCGGGCCTCGCCCTGCTCTGGCGCCGAGGCTACGTGGAGCACATCCGACCGCCGCCCAAGCCGTATCAGGTGGTCGCCCAGCAAATCATGGCGCTGGTGCTCCAGCACGCCGGCAGCGAGCGGGTAGCGATTGCCAGGACCATTGGGCGCACCTTCCGCGAGCTGCCTCCCGGATTGGTCGAGGAACTACTCGGGCACATGCTCCAGACGGAGATCCTTTGGCAGGACGCCGGGGTCCTTTGGTTCGGATCCAGGGGCGAGAAGGAGTTTGGCCGCCGCAACTTCCTGGAGCTCCTGTCGGTCTTCACCTCCCCGCTTCAAATCCAGGTTCGTTACGGCAACACCGACATCGGCACCGTGGACCCCTTGAGCCTCCGCCGCGAGGACGACCAGCCTACGATCCTCCAGCTCGCCGGCCGGGGCTGGAAGGTAACTTCCGTCGATTGGGCCCGGCGGGTCGCCTCCGTCGAGCCCTCAAAGCAACAGGGGCGCAGCCGCTGGGTCGGCAGCCCCCGCTTCCTCGGCTTCGACCTTTGCCGGGCCGTGCGCAGCGTCCTCGCCGGACGCGACCCGGAGGTCACCCTATCCCGCCGCGCCCAAACCCGCCTCGCCGAACTGCGGGAGGAGATGCCCTTCTGCACGGAGGACTACAGCGCCTTTGTGACGGACGCCGCGGGGACGATCCGGTGGTGGACCTTTGCCGGCCTGGGCGCCAACGCGGTCTTAGCCCAGTTTTTGGCGCGTGCGGGCGAGCAGGTTAAGCGATTCGACAACTTCTCGGTTCAGTTAGATCGCAAGCCATCGGCGCCGTTGAACGCCGTCGTGCGCAGCGGAGCGCCGAGCATCGAGGACCCGG
>JARRNE010000385.1:0-3703 GCA_037385305.1 Chromatiaceae bacterium
AATCGCGGCTGCGAAACCGGCAGCTACCGCCAACCGCGGTGGTAGGCGGTCTGCTCTTCCCTCTGTCCGGGGGAAGGCCGCCTGTTCCCCCGGCCGGTGTCAGGTCGGCTCTCAAAACTGATAGACGAGCTTGAGCCAGACATAGTCCCCCTTGAGCCGATTCTTGGTCTCCAGCTCCCGCAGCCAGCGGAGCTCGGCAACGAAGTTCTGCTTGCCCATTGGGAGCACATAGCCCCGCACCGGCCCGAGGCCAGCCGTGCGGCCCTCGAAGTCGCCGAAGATCGGCCGCTGTCCGCTGTCGGCGGTCACCTGCTCCACCCAGAAGCCTTCGAGCCCGAGACTGAGAAAGCCCTTTCCCGTCGGGACGAGCTGCTGGACACTCCCCTCCAGGTGCACCAGGGTGCCGCTGCGATAATCGGTATCCGGGTTCTCAGTGTTGAACATGACCCCGCCGTGCAGCGCCGCATTGAAGCCTGTCTTGGGGTTGCTGTAGGCGACGCCGGCCATGGGGTTGATGCTCCAGTAGTTGAGCCCCGGATTGGCGAGCCGGCCGACCTCGTATTCCCCCGTCGGGGCAAAGACCGAGAGCGCGAGGTCGTATTGCCAAGGCCCATCTTTCCAGCCCAGCATGACCGGAATCAGTGTGACGTCGCCGAGCCCCTCCTCGGTGTCCCGCACCTGTCGGTCCCTGATGACGGTCTCGACGGTGGCCTTTGTCGTGATCCAGGTGTAGGGCAATATAGCGCCGACGCTGTAGTCGGCGCCGAGGACTTTTTGATCGAAGCTGTAGAAACAGCCGAGCAACAGGGCGTCCAGCTTGGCCTCCAGACCGAGGGTCTTGAGCCCGGCGACCGGAAGCGCCTTCTTGGTTCCCGCGTCGCCCTGGTAATGAAGGTAGATCGGCTCGACCACCCATCCGGGCTGGGTGGGAGCGAGATCGATCAGCGTCGCCACCGCTCCCGGCAGGTAGTGGCTGGTGCCGCCTTCGGTGGCCGCGGCGCTCAAAGGCATGAGCAGGCAGAGAACGACGCCGAGGCCGGCCAGCGTGGGTCCAAGGAGACTGCATTGTTGTGGCTTCATGGTTTCGGTATCTCTTGTTCGTCGAATAGCCCTGCTCGCTCGTCATTTGGGGAAGAGGAAGCTGATACCGGCGTAGACCGACCACTCGGGACCAGCGTCCGGGTGAACGACGTTCTTGTAGGCCTTGAGGGTGAGATTCACGGGCTGGTTGCCGAAGCGCGTCAGCTTGCCGATGCCGCCGCCGATGGGGACCGTCCAGCGATTGTCGCTTAGCTTGTTCCAGTCCGCGGTGATGATGGGCGAGGAGGTCAGGAACCAACCGTTGGGCAGGTTGTAGTTGACGAAATACTGTACCGTCAGTTTGTTGACGTCGTTGGCGCGGTCCGAGCCGGCGAAGGACCAGAGGTTCTGCGCGAGGACGCCCAGAACCCAGTTTCCGGGCATAGCCAGCGCGACCGCCGCCGGCCCCGCGGACCATTTATCGGAACCCAGGTCGTTCGTGTTCGTGGGCATCTCCAGCACCGGGCCCAGTCCCCAGATGATCCTGCCGGGATTCGCGGGCGTGAGAAAACCCTGATACTGGACGTTGGCAAGGCCGCTCCGGTTGACGTCGTCGGGTGGCACCGAGTCGCTCCCGAGGTCGAGCTCGCTGAGATTGGCGTCGACCCAGGCAAAGGGAACGATGAGACGGTTGACGAGGTTCACCCTACCTAGATTCAAAGGGTAGACGGGCTTCGCCAACAGCACGGTCGCGGACGAGCCGCCGGGCATGCCGCCGAAGTAGCCGAGCTCCAGGGGTACGCTGATCAGGTCGCCCACCGGGTTCTGAGAGGCCTTGGCAAGGTCGTCCGCCAAGGCTTGGCCCGACCAGCCGAAGGACAATCCCGCCATCAGGCAAGCGAGCTTGGGAAATGTGGTCACGCGTTCCGTCCTCTTTCATTCTGCTCGATCGAAGCGGCGGGCGGTGCGGTTCGCTTCGCTCACCGTATCCTTCCTGTCCCCGACGTTTCGACGCGCGTTCCAAGCCGCTTAAAGCGCGACCCCAGATAGAACAAAAAGGCCCCGATCAAAATCGCGGCGATGCCGATCACCCAGGAGATGAGCGCAACACCGCTGCCCGGCCAGAATGCCAACGCCAGACCGACAACCGCTGCGGCGATCCCGATCGTCATGACTGCGCCGCGCTCCGGGTCATCCGGAGGCAGACGGCGGGCCGTCAGGATTTGGCCGCCGCCCACGATCAAGGCCGCTGCCCCCAGCAGCACGAGCAGCGCACGCAGGGTCGCGTCCGGCCAGAACACCAGCACTACCCCGATGCCTAGGACGATCAGCGCCTGTGCGAGGTGCTCGCGCAGCTCCGGATAGCGAAGAGCGCCGACCAGCCCGGCAGCAGCATCGGCAAGGCAGTAGACGCCCACCGCGACCACCAGAACGCTGACACTCAGGCCCGGCCAGAAGAGGGCAAAGATGCCGAGGACAATGGCGAAGATGCCGCGCAGCAAGAAGGACCACCAGATGCTGCCGAGCTTGTCGCTCACCTTCGTCCGCACGCCGCTTGCGACCGCGCGGACGCGCTCTCGGTCGATTTCGTTCTTTTCCGCCATTGATCTGTCCCCAAGAATTTTGGAAGCCGTAGGGTCGGAAAGGTCACGTCAAGAAACCGGAGGCGCGCTCGACGACCCAGAACATCGCCGCCGGGCCGACCAGATAGGCCGCGGGGACCGCAAGGCGTTCGGCCTGCCGCCAGGTACCTCCCGGCGCTCTGTCGGAGTGGACGCTTGCCCGGATCAGCCACAACAGCGCGAAGACGGCACCGATGAACAGCAACTGACCCAGCTCGACGCCCACGTTGAAGAACAGCAGTGCGATGGGGATGGCGTGCTGCGGGAGACCGACCTCACTCAGGGCGCTGGCGAAACCGAGTCCGTGCAGCAGCCCGAACGCGAAGGCGACGACCCAGGGCGCCCTCTCGGTCAGCCCCGATGCGCCTTGGCGGCCGCGCACGATCTCGGCGGCGACAAACGCGATGCTGAGCGCGATGCAGGCCTCGACCGGCGGCACTGGCAAGTGCACGAACCCGAGCGTGGCGGCGGCCAGGGTCAGGCTGTGGGCGACGGTGAATGCCGTGATGGTGCCCAGTAGCCTCCGCCAGCCCTGGACGAGTAGCACCAAGGCGAAGACGAACAGCAGATGGTCGATGCCGAGCAGGATGTGCTCGATCCCGACGATCGTGTAGATGCCGGCCACGCTCCATCGCGACGCGACCCTTGCGATCGTCACCTCCGGCGCGTCGGGTGTGGCGCGCAGCGTTTGGGTCGTGCCATCGAGCGCGGTGAGGCGGATCAGCACATCGACGGGCGTAGCCGACAGCCCGTCGATGCCGATGGTTTGACCGCTCAAGCCCCCGCTCCGCTCGAAGCGCGAGCGTTCGATGTAGGCACCGTTCGCGAACTGCCCGCGCGGCTCGTCGAGCGGCCGGGCATCGGCGGGGAGCCTCGCGTAGAGCCCGAGCCGCCTGTTCTCACCACGCGCCGGCACCTTCCACAGCATTTCATAGGTGTCCGGTGACGTCTCCCGCAGCTCGAGATAGGCCGGCCGTACCTCGTGGGCGAAGGCGCTGGCGGTCAGGGCCCACCAAAGGACAAGGAGTGAAACGGCGGCGCGCATCATCGCGAGGCCGTCC
>JARRNE010000386.1:0-8235 GCA_037385305.1 Chromatiaceae bacterium
TGCTCGTCGGGAAGGAACTCGTGGATCGGCGGATCCAGCAGCCGAATGGTGACGGGGTTCGGCGACATCACCTCGAACAGATCCCGGAAGTCCTTCCGCTGGAGGGGCAGCAACCGGTCCAGGGCCGCCTGGCGCTGCTCCGGCGTCTCCGCCACGATCATCTCGATCACGATCGGGAGGCGCTCCACGTCGTTGAACATGCGCTCGGTGCGGGCGAGCCCGATGCCCACCGCCCCGTACTTTAGCGCCCGACGGGCGTCGTCCGGCGTATCGGCGTTGGCCATCACCTTGAGCTTGGAGGCGGTGTCCGCCCAGCCCAGGAGGGTGCCAAGCTCCGGCGTGAAGTCCGGCTCGACCGTGGGGATCTGGCCCAGGTAGACCTTGCCGCTGGTGCCATCGATGGTGATAACGTCACCCTCGCGGAAGCTCGTCTCACCCACGTAGGCCTCGCGCCGGGCGACATCCACCGCGATACCCTCGGCGCCTGCGACGCAGGGCTTGCCCATGCCGCGGGCAACCACGGCCGCGTGGGAGGTCTTGCCGCCCCGCGACGTCAGGATGCCCTGTGACGCAAAGAACCCGTGGATATCCTCAGGCTTGGTCTCCTCGCGCACCAGGATGACTTTCTGCCCCATATCCTTGCCCAGCTGCTCGGCCCGGTCCGCGTCGAACACGGCGAT
The DNA here is from genome assembly GCA_037385305.1 of Chromatiaceae bacterium. Lineage (GTDB taxonomy): Bacteria > Pseudomonadota > Gammaproteobacteria > Chromatiales > Chromatiaceae > JARRNE01. Next base: position 681 of record JARRNE010000386.1, read on the forward strand.
GCCATGGGCGGCGCCGGGAGAGGCCGGCAGGCCCTGGGCCACGGCCTCCGCCTTGAACTTGGGGTCAAGGCGCGGGAACAGCATCTGCTCCAGAAGATCCGGCTCGATACGAAGCAGGGCCTCCTCTTTGCTGATGAGCCCGTCGTTGTGCATCTCCACCGAGGTGCGCACCATGGCCTGGGCGTTCATCTTGCCGTTGCGCGTCTGCAGGCAGTAGAGCTGGCCACGCTCGATGGTGAACTCGAAGTCCTGCACCTCCCGGTAGTGGCTCTCCAGCTTGTCGCGCAGCTCCGCCAGCTCCTTGGCGATCTGAGGCATCTCCACGTCCAGGCGGTCCATGGGCTTCGGGGTGCGGATGCCGGCCACCACGTCCTCACCCTGGGCATTGACGAGATATTCACCGTAGAGCTTGTTCTCGCCGGTTCCGGGGTTGCGGGTGAAGCCCACGCCGGTGGCGGAGTCGTTGCCGCGGTTGCCGAACACCATGGTCACCACGTTCACCGCGGTGCCGTTGGCCTTGTCCGGCGTGATGCGGAACTGCTTGCGGTAATCGACAGCGCGCCTGCCCATCCACGAGCTGAACACCGCCTTGATGGCGATCTCCAGCTGATCGAAGGGCTCCTTGGGGAAAGGCTTGCCGGTGTGCTCCTCGACCACCTTCAGGAAACGCTCGCTAACCTCCTCGAGGTCGTCAGCGGAAAGACCGACGTCCTCCTTCGCGTGGGCCTTCTTCTTCACCTCCTCGAACTGCTTGTCGAAGAGCTCATCGGGCACCCCGAGGGCCACCTTGCCGAAGAGCTGGATGAAGCGGCGATAGGCATCGTAGCTGAAACGCGGATCGTCGGTCTGGTGGATCAGGCCCTGAAGGGTCTCGCGGTTGAGTCCCAGGTTCAGGATGGTGTCCATCATGCCGGGCATGGAGATGGCCGAGCCAGACCGTACCGACACGAGGAGCGGGTTCTCCGGGTCGCCGAATCCCTTACCGGTCTTCTGCTCCAACGCCTTCATGTGGGCCTGGACCGCCTCGATGAGGCCCGCCGGCAGGGCACGCCCCGGAGAGGCCAGGTAGTCCAGACAGGCCTCGGTCGTAATCACGAAGCCGGGCGGCACATTGAGTCCGATCTGAAGGTTTGCACCCTTGCCGCCCAGGAGCTTCTTGTTCTTGCCGTCACCTTCTTCGAAGCTGAACACGTGCTTCTTCGCTACGGTTGATGCATCCATCTCTCTCTTTGCACCTCTTGTTTCAGTTAACTGACAATTGGGAAGAACTTCCTGCCGAGCGCCGGCGGAATCCGCCCACCACGCGTTTCCACGGAGACCTCGATCGCCTCTGACGTCCGCCCCGAGGGGAAAGCATCACAGGAGCAGAGGTCCCGGCGACGGCCAGACAGAACGTACAGGCACAGCTCCTAAGGGACCCATGGGGCCTGAGTCATGAGGAGGTCCCCCTTCCGCCACACCGCCACGCGAGGCACCGGAGGCCCGACGCGCGTCACAACACACCAAGCTTTGCACACCGGGGTTACAGGAGCAAGACACCGCGGGGCCGTCGCAGCCATCAGGTATACTGGCTCGATCTCCCGACGAGCCATCCTCCGCGAGCAGACAGACCAATGCTGGATAAGAAATACGACCCCCAGGCCCTGGAGAAACACTGGTACGGCACATGGGAGAGCCGGGGCTACTTCACCCCGGCGACGGAGGGGCAGCAAGGCTACTGCATCATGATCCCGCCTCCGAACGTGACCGGCAGCCTGCACATGGGTCACGCCTTCCAGGATACCATCATGGACGCCCTTGTCCGCTACCATCGGATGAAAGGCGAGCGCACCCTCTGGCAGCCCGGCACCTACCACGCCTGCATCGCCACCCAGATGGTCGTGGAGCGCTTGATCAGCGCGGAGGGCAAGACCCGCCACGAGTACGGCCGCGAGGCATTCATCGACCGCGTGTGGGCCTGGCGAAGCGAGTCCGGCGGCACAATCACCCGGCAGCTGCGGCGTATGGGGGCGTCCCTCGACTGGGCCAACGAGCGGTTCACCATGGACGACGGGCTCTCCGCCGCGGTGCGGGAGGTGTTCGTGCGCCTGTACGAGGAGGGCCTAATTTACCGCGGCAAGCGTCTGGTCAACTGGGACCCGGTGCTGCACACCGCCGTTTCGGACCTGGAAGTTCTGAGCGAGGAGGAGAGCGGCCACCTTTGGCACATGCGCTACCCCCTCACCAATCGGACCGGAAACCTTGTTGTGGCCACCACCCGCCCTGAGACCATGCTGGGCGACTGCGCTGTGGCCGTCCACCCGGGCGACGAGCGCTACAAGCACCTGCTCGGCGAGCTGGTGGAGCTGCCCCTCACCGGAAGGCGCATCCCGGTCATCGCCGACGAGTACGTGGATCCGGAGTTCGGCACCGGCTGCGTCAAGATCACGCCCGCACATGACTTCAACGACTATCAGGTGTGGCTGCGTCATCGGGACGAGAATCCCATCTCGGAGCAGCCCCACGGGGGGCTGATCAACATCTTCACATCCGATGCCGCGCTGCTCTCAGCGGCCACGGTGCTCAGGGAGCAAATGAAGTATCGGTCGCCGGGACCATCTGGTGCCAAAGTGGTGGTGGATAACGCACCGAGAGGCCTGTTTCCAGAAGAGATAATTCCCGCCCCGTATCGAGGATTAGATCGCTTCGAGGCGCGCAAGCGCATCATCGCTGACCTGCAGGCCCAGGGCCTCCTGGAGCGCATCGACGACCACAGGCTGATGGTGCCCCGCGGCGACCGTTCCGGCGCGGTCATCGAGCCATTCCTGACCGACCAGTGGTACGTCAAGATCAGGCCCCTGGCGGAGCCGGCCATCGAGGCGGTGGAAGAGGGTCGCATCCGCTTCGTCCCGGACAATTGGAAGAACACCTACTACGAGTGGATGCACAACATCGAGGACTGGTGCATCAGCCGCCAGATCTGGTGGGGCCACCGCATCCCCGCCTGGTACGACCCCGAAGGCAACGTCTACGTGGGCCGATCCGAGGCGGAGGTACGTGCGTCCCACGGACTCGCCGCCCACTTTCCGCTGGAGCAGGACCCTGACGTGCTGGACACCTGGTTCAGCTCCGCCCTCTGGCCCTTCTCGACCCTGGGCTGGCCGGAGCCGACCGAACGCCTTCGCACATTTTACCCGACATCGGTCCTGGTGACGGGCTTCGACATCATCTTCTTCTGGGTAGCCCGGATGATCATGATGGGCCTCAAGTTCATGGAGAACGTACCCTTTCGGGAGGTCTACATCCATGGGCTGGTCCGGGACGCCCACGGGGAGAAGATGTCGAAGTCCAAGGGCAACGTGCTCGACCCCATCGATCTGATCGACGGCATCGACCTGGAGGCCCTGGTCGAGAAACGCACCCGGGGCATGATGCAGCCCCATCTCGCCGAGAAGATCGCCGCGCAGACTCGCAGGGACTACCCCCAGGGTATCCCCGGCTTCGGCACCGATGCCCTGCGCTTTACCTTTGCCGCGCTCGCCTCCACCGGCCGCGACATCAAGTTCGACCTCGGCCGCATCGAGGGCTACCGCAACTTCTGCAACAAGCTCTGGAACGCCGCCCGTTACGTGCTCATGAATACCGAGGGGCAGGACTGCGGCCAGGCCGGTGGGGAGATCCAGCTCTCCGCGGCGGACCTGTGGATCCGCTCGCGCCTGCAGAGCACCATCCGCGCGGTGACCGAGGCATTTGAGGGCTACCGTTTCGACCACGCCGCCCGGGCGGTCTACGAGTTCACCTGGAACGAGCTCTGCGACTGGTACCTGGAGCTCTCCAAGCCGGTCCTGACGAGCGACGGCGCGTCGCCGGCGGCCAAGCGGGGCACTCGCCGGACCCTGGTGCAGACCCTCGAGAGCCTGCTCCGCCTTGCATGCTGGCCCCCTTCCCTATCGCCGACCAGTCCTTGATCGACGAGCGCGCAGTGGCCGAGATGGGGTGGGTCATGCAGTTCATCCTGGGGGTCCGGCGCATCCGCGGGGAGATGAACATCCCCCCGGGCCGGCCGCTACCAGTGTTGCTTCAGCATTGCTCCCCCCGAGACCGGGAGTGGCTGGAGACCGCGCGCCCTTACCTCGACTTTCTCGCCCGCATCGAGTCCATCGATATCCTCCCGGGCGAGGCCCAGGCCCCCGAGTCCGCCATCGCCCTGGTCGGTGAGATGAAGGTGCTGATTCCCATGTCGGGGCTGATTGACAAGCAAGCAGAGCTCACCCGCCTCGGGAAGGAGATCGGAAGGCTGCGGGCCGATCTGGAGCGTACCGGGAAGAAGCTGGCGAACCCGAGCTTCGTCGACAAGGCACCGCCCGCGGTGGTTCAGAAGGAGCGGGACAAGCTGAGCGAGCAGCGCGCCGCCATCGGCAAGCTCGAAGAGCAAGAGCGGAAGATCCGGTCCCTGTGAGGCCTCGACTCTCGCGATCTCCTGCGTTGGGAGCGGGTTCCCGCGCACGAGGTCGACCGACCAACCAATTGTCGCTTGGGGTCTGGGCTCAACTTCGGGACGGGGAACATCGGTGCTATCCTGCCGGATCATGTGCGAGCAGACGGATAGACTCGGAACGAATAGTAAATCACGAAGCGCCGTAGAGTGGGAGCCAGGGGTGACCCTGGCCCCTACTCTACCGGTTGAGCTCCCGCATCCAGGATAAACGCTGGCGATGGCAAACAATGCTCTGAGACAAGAGGTCGACACCCTTCGGGAGTACATGAAGGAGCTGAGCTATCAAGCCATGCGCACGGATATGGCCGTGGCTCGGCTGTCGGATGAGATGCGGGAGTTCAAGGATGAGATGCGGGAATTCAAGGATGAGATGCGGGAGTTCAAGGATGAGATGCGCGGCTTCAAGGACGAGATGCGCGGCTTCAAGGACGAGAGCAGGCGAGAGCGCCAACAGATGAATAAGCAATGGGGCGACCTCGCGAACCGGCTCGGCACCCTGGTCGAGGACATCGTGGCACCTAATCTTCCCCGAGTAGCCGCCGAGCTCTTTTCATGCGATCAGCCGGATCTGTTCGCCGTCCGCGTCATCCGCCGATTCCAGGGCGAGACCCGGGAATACGACGCGATTGTCGTCTGCCCCGATGTTGTCCTCGTCAACGAGACCAAGTCCAGGCTGCTCGACAGTCACGTGGGTGCGATCCTGGAAAAGCTCGCCGACCTCCCGCGCTTCTTCCCCGAATACGCCGCGAGGCGCACCGTCGGCATTCTCGCCAGCCTCTACCCAGAACCAGCTGTCATCCGCCGGGCGACCCGCAAGGGGGTCCTCGTGATGGGCATGGGGGACGAAACCATGGAGGTGCTCAACCCGGAAGCCGCGGCACCGAAGGTCGGCTGAGACAGCGCCAGCGGATGGCCACGCCCGCCTGGACCCCCCAAGACTGGATATCCGGCAACTAGTGTCCCTCGGGGCCAGGATCGCCGCTGGGAGCTGATCGACGGCGTCGTCTACGAACATGCCGGCGGCGCCGACATGGCGACATCAGGAGGTACTGGTGGAGTTGGCGAGGCAGATCGCCAACTCCCTGTCGCGAGCCGACGGCTGCGGCGTCTAGGTCGCGCCCATCGACGTCCGTCTCCCCGACCTCGATATCAACTGGAACCCTACCTTCCCTCGGGCCTGACCACCCACGCGGGGCGCGCGCCCCGGCGGATTGTCACCTGTAGCCGACGCACCGGGAGGCTCGCTTCCGTTGCAGCGCATCTTTCTTGTTGTTTCCATTGACGCATTTCGTGTGGCACACAAGTCGCTTGTAAGGATCCCGAAGAACAATGAAGAAACAGGACAACCGCCCGGTGCTGTGATCTGCCGGCCGGGCGGCGGTCCGCAGCGAGGATTTCCCGACGGCCAAAGCCGTCCGTAAGAACGCCACGACCGGATACAGCCGCCATGCGGAAGCTCCTCGTAGTCAGCTCCACCAGCTTGAACGGGCGTATTGCCCTAGAGCTGCGGCACAGTAACTGGGAGCTGGACCAGGCCCGGTCCGGAGCGCAAGCCCGGGAGCTCCTTGCCCGGCGGGACTTTCTGGTCGGACTCTCTGTCTTCTGGGACCAGGACGACGAAACGCACCGCGAGGCCCTCGCGGCGGTCATCTATGACCACCCGGATTTGCGTTGGATCGCCGCTCTCCCGCGGGATGCCGTCCAGAGGGAGCCCTACGCCGCACTCATTGCCACCCGGCTGTACGACTACTTCTCCCTGCCCCTGGAGCCCGAGCGCCTCACGGTCATCGTCGGGCACGCCTACGGCATGACCGAGGCAGGCAGCCGCTTCTTGCGCGAGCAGCAGGACGCCGCCGCCGGCCGTTACGGCATGCTCGGCTGCTCCCCGGCCATGCGGGAGCTATTCGGCAATATCGAGTGGGCAACCAAGAGCGACGCACCCGTCCTGATCATGGGCGAGACCGGCACAGGCAAGGAAACCACTGCACGTGCCATCCACGCAAGCTCGCCCAGGGCGGACCGCCCCTTCGTCCCGGTGAGCTGCGGGACGGCCTCATCGGCGCTCATCGAGCAGCTGCTCTTCGGGACCAGTGCGACCGCCCTCCCGGGTGCTCGCTCCAAGTCGGCGCCACCGGAGTCCGCCAATGGGGGAACGGTGTTCCTCGACGGCGTTACGGAGATGCCCCTCGCCGCCCAGGCCCAGCTGCTGCGCTTCCTGACCGAGCGGGAGCGGTCCAAAGCCGGAGAGCGCAGATCACAGGCCTTGGACGTGCGCATCATCGCCGCGACCGCCGGCGATCTAGAACAGCCGGTCGCGACAGGCGAGGTTCTATCGGACCTCTTCTACCGGCTCGCCGTGATCGTCATGCGGACACCGCCACTGCGCGAGCGGGTCGAAGACCTGGAGATGCTGGCGCAGCATTTCGTGCGGGAGGCAGCGCACAAGACCCAGTCAAAGACCATTGGAGTGAGCCGGGCAGCCCTCGCGGCGATCAAGCGATACCAGTGGCCGGGGAACCTGCTGGAGCTCCGGAGCTATATCTTCCGGGCCGTGCTCTTCAGTCAGGCCCTCCACCTGAGCCCCCGCGACCTGGACCTGCCGAGGCGTGCCAGCGAGCCGGAGCCCATGTCCCTCGAGCTGTCCCGGGAACGGGCGGAGAAAGACACCCTGCGACAGGCCCTGGCCCGCAACCGCCGCAACGTCACCCGCGCCGCGAAGGAGCTGCAGGTCTCCCGCATGACCATCTACCGGCTGCTGGAGAAGCACGGGATGGATCGGCGGAGCTGAGAGGGCGAGGAGCGGGGTTGATCCATATGTTCCGACAAGGAAGACCACTCACGATGAGCGGCTCCCTCCGCGAAAGACGAGCGAGCCTCCGCGCAGCCAAGGTGCGGGTCCGTTCCAGCGACAGACCCGCAGGTGTTCCCTACCGACCGTTAGGCTCGCATCAAGGCAGCACTATCCTGTAACGCAGGTAGACGGTGTTGTCCGCATCGTTGTTGGAGGACCAGATCCACTGCGCTCCCGTCCCCGTGGGCAAGCCGGCCACCCTGGTGCCCCAGGGCCCGACCCCATAG
>JARRNE010000387.1:0-4689 GCA_037385305.1 Chromatiaceae bacterium
GCGAAGGCCAGCCCCGCGCGACGCTGGCGCCGCCACCCGAATGCACCGGCGCCGCGACGTCGGCATGCAGGCCCCCAAAGCCCCACCCACACAGCCCTCGGCGCCGCTGCAGACGGCTGGCGACGAGCCCGCCGAGACGCCGTATCGCTCCCCCGCCCGCTACCTGCGGGCGAGGCTGCCGGTCCGCGGCTACGCGGCGTTCCTTCTGACCTGCGTTGGCTATTACTTTGTGTCATCAGTCCTCGGAAGATACCAATCGACGACGTACCCTTCGTCTCTGGGCCCTTGCTGTGCTTCCTGGCTTCTTTCTGCCTCGCCGCCTTGGGCGAGATGCTCTGGCTTGCGCGTCCGGCGAAGCACACTATGCACATGGGCCAGCAAGTTGCGCTCATCGAAGGGCTTGGTGATGTAGTCGTCGGCCCCGACTTCCAATCCTGCGACCTCGTCGGCGACCCCGGCCTTGCCCGTCAATATGATGATCGGTACCTCCGAGTGCGCGCGCAGCTCTCGCGCTAAAGCCAGCCCGTCTTCATCAGGCAGTATCAGGTCCAGTACGACCAGATCGGGCGGCCTCTCCGTAACGCGACGGCGCATCTCGTCACCATCCAAGGCCGTGCGAACGCTATAGCCTTCTCGACCAAGATAATGAGCAAGGACACGACAGATACGTGGATCGTCATCTACGACGAGAATATCAGCTACGGTAGACTGTTGGGCTTCACTCTCAAAGGATTCCTGGTCAACCATCTCTTTTCACCTCATTCCTTTCGCACAAGCGGTTATCCACTATGTGCCCTGTCATTAATGTTTATCCCGTTGATTCAAAAGACATCTTAACTCCCGTTCCTCTTACCACAAGGGCGTCTTCCTGATTAGGCGAGACGCTACCATCGTAGGAGCATGCAAGCAAGGGTGTTTGCGCGGGGGCCAGGCGGTGCGGCGCGGAGAAATCGGTCGTCGCGGACCTCGCGCAGGCGGGCGGCCCGGGACCGAGCGGCGCCAGCGTGCTCGCCCGCCAGCTCCCTGGCGGCGGCCCACAGCGCGTCCTCCCCAAGGGCTAGTTGATGTGCACACCTGGGTGCGCGAGCGGGCAGCGCCGAGTATCCGGCGGAACGAGGCATTCGGGGCCGGGGTTTCGAAGGCCGCCGTGAAGCCATGGAGGCCGTGATCGGGGGCGGAGCGGATGCACCCGTCTATGTGGCACCCACCATGCCATAGACCAGCGACCGGTTCCTGGGTGGATGAGGAGGGGCTTCTGGCCGGCAGCCGTAGCGTGCGGGTGGCGAGCTGATAGTGCGGGTCTGGCTAGAAATTGGACAGGAACGGAGAGCGATCGAGAATCTCATTGACCCCGGACAAGCAGGACGGGCTTGGAGGCGATGCGCGCCACCCTTTCCGCTACACTGCCCAACAACAGGCGACCTAGACCGCGCCTGCCATGGGTGCCGAGGATGATCAGGTCAGCGGGCCAGGCATCCGCCTCCGCGGCGATCTCCTCGGCGACGTGCTCGTGAGCGCGTCGAATCTCGAGCAGCTTCGTTTCCGCCTCGACCCCGGCCTGGCCTGTGAGCGCCTCGGCCTTTTTCAGGATCTCCTCGCCCGAGTGGCGCAGGGCCTCCCACAGCACCGCGGTGTCCGGGTATTCAATCTCGAAATCGAGCGTCGCATCATAGACGGCATGCAGCAGGCGCAGCTTCGCTTGCAGCTCGCGCGCAAGCTGGATCGCCTGCTCCAGCGCGAGGCTCGAGGTGCTGCTTCCATCCACAGCCACTAAAATATGCTTGAACATCGCTCACATGCCCCTTGCCCGCGTTCCGGCGGGCGGCAGTGCAGGAAAGGCACCGCAACGGCCTCAGTCTCGCCACGACGCCGCAGGCAGCTTACAAGGCGAGCTCCTGACAGACGGATACAATACGCCCCCCGCGTCCGCCACGCACACCATGCCGACGCGAGTGGGTCCGGATGGGCACTCGATCCGTGCGCAGCACGATCAGATGCCCCAGTCAGCACCTGGCTCCGACACCTTACCGTGCCACCCGGCGGTCGGCAAGCGCGTGGCGTTGCGATAGGCGTTGGAATGCGCATCGATTCAGGACTGTCTCGAAGCCAGCGAAGTCCTGGCAGCTGCTCAAGACGCACAGGGTAAGGCAATGCTGACTCGGACCGTTTCGATGCTCACCAAGCTCGGACAGCGCAACCATGAGGTGCGAGAGAATTCCGGCCCTTACGACAGTTTCGATAACGATAACGACAACGACAACGACAACGAAATAGACTTGTCCACTTTTTAGTGAACTGTTTTTAAGGGGAACACGCCGAGCGATGCGGTCGGTCTTTCTGACTTCGGCAGCACCATGCTGAGATCAGCTGTCGGCTTACAACGAGAGGATGAAGGGAGTGAGTGTGCAAAAACATCGGGACAGGCCCAATGACCTCGGCAAGCTGCGTCGGCGCGCGGAGGCGGCATGGCGCGAGCGCGGATCGGATGCCGACAAGGTATCGGCGGCCGACGTCCCCGCGTTGCTTCACGAGCTGGAGGTCCATCAGATTGAGCTCGAGATGCAGAACGAGGAGCTGCGCCAGGCTCAGGAGGAACTCGAGGCCGCACGTGATAAATACGCCGACCTTTACGACTTCGCGCCAGCTGCCCATTTCACCATCAATGAGAATGGGCAGATTCTAGAGGCTAACCTTACGGCCGCCGGGCTGCTGGGCATGGAAAGAGGCGTCTTGCTGGGAAAGTCGTTGTCCCGTTTCGTTGCGCCTGAGGACCAAGACCTCTACTACAAGCACGGAAGAGCGGTGTTGGCAGCCAAGAAGCGGCAGACCTGTGAGCTTGGAATGGTGACTCGGGGTGGCACGCGATTCGATTCGCAGATGCAGAGCGTGGGCATACCCGATAATGACGGCACCATTAGAAAATGGCGGACCGTGATCAGCGATGTCACCGAGCAGAAGCGGGCGGAGAAGGCATTGCAGTCTTCGGAGAGGAAATACCGGAGTCTATTTGACGAGGCCCTGGACATGATTCATATCGTGGACCGAGATTACCGGCTCATCGATATGAACACCACTGGGCTTGCGACGCTGGGTTACAGCCGGGAGGAGTGCATCGGCAGGCCCCTAATGGAGATCATCCACCCGGATCATCGGGAGCCAACAGCAAGAGTGCTGCAGCAGCTTTTCGCAGGTCTCAAGATAGATCGCTATGAAACCGCCTTTGTGACCCGCAAAGGCGACACAATAATGCTCGAGGTCAGCGCCTTTCCCCAACGGATGCATGGTGAGATAGTCTCTGTCCGTGCGATTTGCCGGGACATCAGCGAGCGTAAGCAGGCGGAGGAGGCGCTACGCGTGCGAGATCGCGCCATGGCAGCAGCGGCCAACGGCATCGTGCTGACTGACTGGACCCGGCCCGACAATCCCGTCATCTATTGCAATCCCGCCTTTGAGAAGATTAGCGGATACACGCGGGATGAAGTCCTTGGTCGTAATGCCCGTTTTCTGCAAGGCGATGACCGCGAGCAGGAAGGACTGCACGAGGTGCGTGCCGCCATTCAAGCGGGGCGCGAATGCCACGTGGTCGTGCGCAACTATCGAAAGGACGGGACGGTCTTTTGGAATGACCTGACGATTGCGCCCGTACAGGGTGAGAATGGGCAGGTGACCCACTTTGTTGGAATCGAGGACGATATCACGGAGAGCCGGCGGGCATCGATGGCGCTCTTCGAGCGTGAGCAACGGCTTGGGCTGATCCTTGCCTCCACAGGCGAGGGCATCTACGGCATGGATCAAGCCGGCCGCTTCACCTTCGCCAACGTCGCTAGTGTCAGAATGCTGGGTTACCGGGATGAGCAGGCGCTCGTGGGAAGGGACGTGCACGCGCTCATTCACCACACGTGCGCCGATGGCACCCCGCATACGAGGGAGGACTGTCCCATCTACCAGGCCCGTTGCGAGAACAAAGTGGTTCATCTCGACGATGAGCTGCTCTGGCGTGCCGATGGGAGCAGTTTTTCGGTGGACTACCGATCGCATCCCATGGTTAGGGGCGGCGAAGTCGTCGGCACGGTGGTCAGCTTTTCGGACATCACAGAACGCAAAGAAAAGGAAGCACAGCTCCGCCAGGCGCAGAAGATGGAGGTCGTGGGTCAGCTCACAGGGGGTATTGCCCATGATTTCAACAACCTGCTGACCGTCATCCTCGCCAACCTGGGGCTCCTTGGCGACGAGATTGCCAGCGATGCCGCCGCCGGTACCCTGGAGCTGATTGACGATGCCCGCTCGGCTGCCCGGGACGGTGCCGCATTGACCAACCGCCTGCTGGCCTTCTCGCGCAAACAGCCCCTTCAGGTGAAGCGGGTCGATATCGACGAATTTCTCCGCAATGGCAGACGGTTCCTGCAACGCACGTTGAGAGAGGACATCGAGCTGAGGATCCCTCGGGCGAAGGAGGTCCCGCTGGTGCTTGTGGACCCTGGCCAGCTCGAGGGCGCATTGCTGAACCTGGTCGTCAACGCCCGGGATGCGATGCCGAAGGGCGGCACGCTTGTCATCGAGACGACCCGCAAGTGCATCGGGGCCGATGAGGCCACTGCACATCCGGAGCTCGCACCGGGCAACTATGCGATGATCATGGTTGGCGATTCTGGGATCGGGATGTCACCCGAGGACGCGGCGCGCGCCATT
>JARRNE010000388.1:0-3672 GCA_037385305.1 Chromatiaceae bacterium
TATGCCGTTTTGCCAAAACTGGTCGAACAGCAGACCGTAGGAATCGCCCTCGAGGAAGATGCCCCGCAGCACGATGAGGAAATAGCGCAGCGGATCCACGTAGGTCAGAAGCTGGACCGCAGCGGGCATGTTGGCGATGGGCGTGGCGAACCCCGAGAGAATCACCGCCGGCACCATGAAGAGGAAGGCCCCCAGCAGCCCCTGCTGCTGGGTGACCGAGAGGGAGGAGATCATGAGTCCGACCCCCACGGCCGAGAGCAGGAAGAGCCCCATCCCCACGTAGAGGGCGCCCACCGATCCCCGAAGGGGCACCCCGAACCCGTAGATCGCCACCAGGATGATCAGGCTCCCCTGCAGGCTGCCGATCAGCAGCCCCGGCACCGACTTGCCGATAAGGATCTCCACCGGCCGCAGGGGGGTCACCAGCAGCTGATCGAAGGTGCCCGCCTCGCGCTCCCGCGCCACCGACAGGGCGGTCACGATGAGGGTTACCACCAGGGTCAGGAGCCCCACGATGCCTGGAACTATGAACCAGCGGGATTCCAGGTTGGCGTTGTACCAGGGCCGAATCTCCAGGCGCACCGGCGGGGCAGGCCGCCCCTGCTCCGCCGCATAGGTCTCGTTGTAGTCGGTCACGATGGTGCGCACGTAGTTGAGTGCGACTGTCGCGGTATTGGAATTGCGGCCGTCCAGGATCACCTGGACCCTCCCACTGCCCCCTCGCAGCAGGTCGCTGGTGAAGCGGGGAGCGATGTGCAGCACCAGCAGGACCTGCCGGTCGTTGATCAGGGGCGCGATCTGGTCGTCGTGGTCGATGCGCCGGACCACGTGGAAGTTGCGCGAGCCCTCGAATCGGGCGACCAGCTCTCGGGCTGGGGCGCCTCGGTCCTCGTCGTAGACGGCCAGCGCCGCGTTGTTCAGGTCGTAAGTGGCGGCAAACCCGAATACCAGGAGCTGCGCGATCGGCGGGCCAATGAGGACGAAGCGGCTTCGTTTGTCCCGCAGCAGGGCGAGGAGCTCTTTGAGCCCGAGGGCAAGGATGTTACCGAGCATCGCTACTCCAAGCGCTTGCGGGCCTTGCGCCGCAGCACCGCAAAGAAGATGAGCATCATCAGGAGAAGGGCGGCCGCGTTCGTCAGGACCACCTGCCAGACATCGCCTGCCAGAAACAGCGTCTGCAGAATCGCAACGAAGTAGCGGGCGGGAACCACGTGGGTGATGAGCTGAATGGGCCAGGGCATGGACCCGATATCGAAGATGAAGCCGGAGAGGATGAAGGCCGGCAGAAAGGTGATCAGGATAGCGACCTGGCCGGCAACGAACTGACTGCGGGCGACGGTCGAGATAAGAAGGCCCATTCCCAGCGCCACCAGCATGAAGATGGCCGACGCGAGCAGGAGCAGCCAGAAGGAGCCGCGCAGGGGCACCCCGAACTGCCACACGGACATGCCCACGGTCAGGAGCATCCCCCCCATGCCGAGGACGAAATAGGGCAGGAGCTTGCCCAACAGGATCTCTCCGATGCGGATCGGGGTCACCATCAGGGCCTCCATGGTCCCCCGCTCCCACTCCCGGGCGACCACCAGGGCAGTGAGCAGGGCACCGATGAGGGTCATGATCACCGCGACCAGTCCCGGCACCAGGAAGTCGCGGCTGCGCAGCGCCGGGTTGAACCAGACCCGGTGCTCCACGACGGCCGGCGGCTTGAGCTGCTCCCCCCGGGAGGCGGCATAGCTCAGTAGCCAAGTCTGCCAGGCGCCCTGGATATAGCCCGACGTGATGCGGCCCTGGTTAGCATCGACACCGTTCAGAATGACCCCCACCGGTGCGCTGCGGCCCGACAACAGGTGACGGCTGAAGTCGCTGCGCAGCCACACGATGCCGTCGATCCGCCGCTCCGCCAGCGCCTGCTGCGCTTCCTGAATACTGGCAAAACGCTGCGGGCCGAAGTATTCGGAATGCTCGAAGGAGGCGGTGAAGCTGGCGGTATTCGCGTCCGGCGCCTCGACCACCAGGGCGAGGGGGACGTGGGTCGCATCAAGGGACACACCGTAGCCGAACAGCAGCAGCAACACCACCGGCATGACGAAGGCGATGGCGATACTCGAGGGGTCCCGCAGGATCTGAAAGCTCTCCTTCCGCACCATGCCCCGCAGCCGCATGCCTGTGCCGCCCCTACGGCCACTCACCTGGTTGCCCCCGTTTCCCGCTCGCGCCGCTGGATGAGGGCGATGAAGGCATCCTCCATCGTGGGGTCCGGTAGCTCCTCGCTGCGGAATCGGGCCTTCATGTGTGCTGGGGTTCCCGCGGCCAGCACCTCGCCCTCGGCCATGATCACCAGCCGGTCGCAGTAGTTCGCCTCATCCATGAAATGGGTCGTCACCAGGACGGTAACCCCGTGCTCGGCGAGCTGGTTGATACGGTGCCAAAACTCACGTCGGGCCAAGGGATCGACGCCCGAGGTCGGCTCATCCAGGAACAGGATGTCGGGCCCGTGCATGAGGGCGGCGGCCATGGCGAGCCGCTGCTTGTAGCCGAGGGGAAGGTCGCCGCTGGTCATGTCCCCATAGGCTTCCAGCTCGAAGCCTTCCAGCGCCCACCCGATGCGCTCCCTGTGAGCCCGCCCCCGCAAACCATAAGCGCTCGCGAAGAACCGCAGGTTCTGCTCGACCGTGAGGTTCGTGTAGAGGGAGAAGCGCTGGGCCATGTACCCGATGCGCCGCCTCGCCTGAGCCGCCGAGTGCCTCAGGTCGTGGCCAGCGACCTGTAAGCGCCCCTCGGAGGCGGGCAGCAGTCCGCAGAGCATGCGGAAGGTGGTTGACTTGCCCGCACCGTTTGCCCCCAGGAGGCCGAAGACCTCGCCCACGCGGACCTGGAAGGTAACCCCTTTCACCGCATAGAAGTCCCCGAAGCGGCGTTTCAGGTTCTCTACGGCTATGACCACGCCGTCGCCCCCAGCCGCGGCGGTGGGGGGCATCGAGGGGACCTGGTGCACCGCCTCCGCCTGCTCCGCCCGCAGCCGGCTGATGAAGGCATCCTCGAAGATCGGCTCCACCGGCCGCACCTCCGACCCCTCACCGCCCCCGTCCAAACGGGATAGGTCCGGCGGCGCGGTGGAGGGCATCACCACCCGAACGCTCTCCCCCTGAATGATGGCATCCACGACGCCCGGCAACTCCGCGAGCCGGGTCTGCAGGCGACGTTTCGGGATGCGCGGAACATTCACAAGGAAGCTGTGCCCCTTGAGCGGATCGCTGAACGCCTGGGGGACCCCCTGGCCGAGCACCCGCCCCTGATGCAGCAGGATCACTGCATCGCAGCGCTGGGCCTCGTCCAGATAGGCGGTGCTGAGCAGGACGCTCATGCCCTCCTCTCGCACCAGCCGGTAGACGATGGCCCAAAGCTCCCGCCGGGAGACCGGGTCGACGCCCACGGTGGGCTCGTCCAGCACGAGAAACCGCGGCGCCCGCACCAGGGTGCAGGCGAGCCCGAGCTTCTGCTTCATGCCTCCCGACAGGCGACCGGCCAGCCGGCGGGTGAAAGGGGACAGGCGCATCATGCGCAGCAGCTGCGCGAAGCGCGGGGGGCGCTCGGCCACCGCCAGCCCCTGGAGATCCGCGTAGAGCTCCAGGTTCTCCTGGACGCTCAGATCCTCGTAGAGGCCGAAGCGCT
>JARRNE010000389.1:0-3669 GCA_037385305.1 Chromatiaceae bacterium
CCCAGGCGATCCAACCCTGTGCACGTTCTCTAATGGTCTGCAGCATGACGCAATCGATCGAGAGCCAGAACAGCCAGAAACGAAAACGGGGTATCTCGCAAGATACCCCGTCTTAAGATCTACTGGCGGAGTGGACGGGACTCGAACCCGCGACCCCCGGCGTGACAGGCCGGTATTCTAACCAACTGAACTACCACTCCTTGCTCGCTTGGTGGGTGCTGCAGGGATCGAACCTGCGACCCTCGCCTTGTAAGGGCGATGCTCTCCCCGCTGAGCTAAGCACCCCGAAGACGAGCCATCATTGTATAGCGTCCTTCAGGCCCTTGCCAGCCTTAAATGACGGCGTCTTCGAGGCCGCAATCTTGATACTCGCCCCTGTCTGGGGATTGCGCCCGGTCCGCGCGGCCCGCTCCTTCACTGAAAAGGTCCCGAACCCTATCAGGGAAACGCTATCACCCTTCTTCAGCACCGCCGCGACGGTATCCGTCAAAGCGTCCAAAGCGCGCGCCGCAGCCGACTTGGAGATATCTGCGGCTTCTGCCATGGCTTCAATCACTTCAGACTTGTTCATTATCCCCCCCTTAGCTCCAATCACCAACGCTCTTCACTTGCACCGGGACTGATTAGGTATCAATCCCCCCTCTGCTCAGGTTGCCTGGTTATAGCCAGCGCGCTAACAGCTGTCAAGCAAACCGCATGAAAATTGGGCTGCAAGGCAGGTATGCCGAAGCCAATCTATTCCGAGAGGAGCCGCGCATAGAACAAGTCACTTTAATACACCCATAAACCAGGCAACGACGCCCTCCAATCCCCCAATATTGGGCGCCATCCCCTCAGTGGTGCGTCCGCGCACCCGTCCCCTTCTTCTTCGCTGCCTTAGGAGCAGGCCGTTCCTCCGGTGCCTGACCCGGCGTCTCCTCCGGAGCAGCCGCCGTCATTTCCGGGCGCTCGACCAGCGCGATATCCAATACCTCATCGATCCACCGCACCGGCCGGATGCCCAGGTTTTGCTTAATGTTCTTTGGAATTTCCGCCAGGTCCCGCTCGTTTTCCAACGGAATGATCACCGTCTCAATGCCGCCCCGGTGGGCCGCCAAAAGCTTTTCCTTGAGCCCTCCAATCGGTAATACCTCCCCGCGGAGCGTTATCTCCCCCGTCATCGCCACGCTTGAACGCACAGGCACCTTCGTTAACGCCGACACCAGTGCGGTGCACATAGCGACGCCGGCGCTTGGACCATCCTTAGGCGTGGCCCCCTCCGGCACATGGATGTGCACGTCAAACTTTTGGTGAAACTCCGGATCGATCCCAAGCGAGTCCGCCCGACTGCGCACCACCGTCGCGGCGGCCTGAATCGACTCCTGCATGACCTCGCCGAGCTGCCCCGTGAAGGTAAACTTGCCCTTGCCGGAGACCAGGGCCGACTCGATGCGCAGCAGCTCGCCGCCCACTTCCGTCCAAGCTAGGCCGGTGACCTGGCCGACCTGGTCCACCTCGTCTGCACGACCATACCGGTAGCGCTGGACGCCCAGGTACTTCTCCAGGCTCTTTGAGGTCACGACGACAGCGCCGCTGCGCTTCTTCAGGAGGACGTCCTTCACGACCTTGCGGCAGATCTTCGAGATCTCCCGCTCCAGGTTGCGCACCCCGGCCTCCCGGGTGTAATGGCGGATGATGTCACGCAGCGTCACCTCGCGGATGATCACCTCCCCATCCTTGAGGCCATTGTTTTTCCTCTGCTTCGGAATGAGGTACTTCTCCGCGATGCGCACCTTCTCGTCTTCCGTATAGCCTGAAAGGCGGATGACCTCCATGCGGTCGAGAAGCGCCGGCGGAATATTCAGGGTGTTGGCGGTAGCTACGAACATGACCTCGGACAGATCAAAGTCCACCTCGAGGTAGTGATCGTTGAAGGTGTGATTCTGCTCGGGATCGAGCACCTCGAGCAGTGCCGAGGCGGGATCGCCCCGAAAGTCCATCGCCATCTTGTCGATCTCGTCCAGCAGAAACAGGGCATTCCTGGACGCAGCCCGTGAAAGATTCTGAATGATCTTGCCGGGCAGGGCCCCGATGTAGGTGCGCCGGTGCCCCCGAATCTCCGCCTCGTCCCGCACACCGCCGAGGGACATGCGAACGAATTTGCGATTGGTTGCGCGGGCGATCGAGTGGCCCAGCGAGGTCTTGCCGACGCCCGGCGGCCCCACCAGGCAGAGAATCGGGCCCTTGAGCTTGCGCACCCGTTGCTGGACGGCGAGGTATTCCAGGATCCGCTCCTTGACCTTCTCCAGCCCGTGGTGATCCGCCTCCAACACCTCTTCCGCGACACGAATGTCGTTACGAATCCGGGTGCGCTTCTTCCAGGGCACATTGACCAGGGTATCCACGTAATTGCGCACAACGGTCGCCTCGGCCGACATTGGCGACATCAGCTTCAGCTTGTTGAGCTCCGCCAACGCCTTGGCCTTGACGTCTTTCGGCATGCCAGCGGCTTCGACCCTCTTGTTCAGGTCCTCGATCTCGTTCGGCGCCTCCTCCAGCTCACCCAGCTCCTTCTGGATCGCCTTCATCTGCTCGTTCAGATAGTACTCGCGCTGATTCTTCTCCATCTGCCGCTTCACGCGGCCCCGGATGCGTTTCTCCATCTGAAGGACATCATTCTCCGACTCCATGAGGCCCATCAGATGCTCCAGCCTCGCCTGGACGTTCACCATCTCGAGCACCCGCTGCTTCTCGTCGAGCTTGAGGGACATGTGGGCGGCCATGGTATCGGCCAGGCGGCTCGCCTCGTCGATGCTCGACAGGGATGTCAGCACCTCCGGCGGGACCTTCTTGTTCAGCTTTACATACTGGTCGAACAGGGTCACCGCCGAGCGCATGAGCACCTCCTGCTCACGCTCGTCCGCCTCCAATTCCTCATCGAGAGGGGAGATAACGGCGGAGAAGGCGTCCGCAGTGGTGACGAAAGATTCGACCTGTGCCCGCTGATTCCCCTCGACCAGCACCTTCACGGTGCCGTCGGGCAGCTTCAGGAGCTGCAGGATGTTCGCAAGGGTCCCCACCGAGTGCAGGTCGTTGACGGATGGGTCGTCCACATCAGCGCTCTTTTGCGCCACCAGCAAGATTTGCTTGTCGCTCCCCATGGCACTGTCCAATGCCCGGATCGACTTCTCGCGGCCGACGAACAGCGGGATGACCATGTGCGGATAGACGACCACGTCCCGCAACGGCAGGACCGGTACCTCTTGTCCGGCAAGAGTTGTCGCGATGGTAGTGATTGCTTTCTCGCCCATGGGGAACTGTGCTCAGTTGTTGTCTCGGCCCAGGCGCGCATCGCGTGGACACCAGGTCTCACGCACCTTCGTCAGGCGGGATGCCGCGGACAAGACAGGATTTGGAGTGGAGTTGACCGGATAGTTAGGGCGTCGCGGTCGTAGTTCAACGGCACTAAAGCCGCCGGAGATGCCCGTATTCCGGGTCTGGACGCCGCGTTGAGGGGCCGATGCCCTCAATCGGAGACGGCGAGCTGCTTGTCGACCCCGTCGTAGATCACAAACGGGGCGTTCTCTCCAGCGATAACCGAGCCGTCGACAACCACCTTGCAAACGCTCCGCATTGAGGGCAGGTCGTACATGATATCCAACAGCACCTGCTCCATGATGGTGCGCAAGC
>JARRNE010000390.1:0-3653 GCA_037385305.1 Chromatiaceae bacterium
GCCGCTCGCCGAGTCTTTTTGGTTTTGCGTTTCCAACTTCCGGATCTCGCGCTAAGCTAGGTACCGGTCATGGCGTCAGCACCACCTCGGAGAACGCAAGGCGCCGGCACCATGACGTCGGGATAGACCGCAGGCGCGCGCATCCTTCCGGATCCCGTTTCCTGCGGCCCCCCTACGATCCGCTACGGTCGGGTTTCCCGAGCAGCGTTCTGACCCTGGCTATCCTCCGCAGCCCTGTCGGCTGCTCCCGTCTCCCTTACCCCGACTTCCAGGGGCAAGGCCCCTTTCCTCCACAGAGACAACAGCCAATGAACCTCGCGTACATCTCTCACCGCGACTGCCAGGGACATCGGATGGGCATGCACCACCCTGAGATGCCGCAGCGCCTGAACGCAATTCAGGACCGCCTGGTCGCATCCGGGGTGGAGATGCTGGTCACGCATTATGACGCCCCTGAGGCCAGCATCGAAGCTTTGACCCGCGTGCACGACAACGGCTACGTGCACATGATCTTCGATGCCGCCCCAAAGGTGGACGACGTCCTGACTTGGGTGGACGGAGACACCGCCATGTGCAAGGGGACGCTGCCCGCCGCCCTGCGTGCCGCCGGTGCCGCCGAGCTGGCGGTGGACCTGGTGATGGGCGACCGGCACCACGCGGCCTTCTGCTGCGTGCGTCCACCCGGGCACCATGCCGAACGCAAGCGCGCCATGGGCTTCTGCTTCTTCAACAATGTGGCGGTGGGCGCCGCCCACGCGATGGCAGTCCATGGCATCCAACGCATTGCCATCGTCGACTTCGACGTTCACCACGGAAACGGCACCGAGGACATCTTCCAGGGAGACGAGCGCGTACTCTTTTGCTCCAGCTTCCAGCATCCCTTCTATCCCGGTACGGGGGCAAGCTCGAAGGCACCGAACGTCGTCAACCTCCCCCTCCCGCGACTGACCGGGGGGGCAGAGTTTCGGAAAGCGGTGGAGGAGAAGTGGCTGCCCCTTATCGATGCGTTCCAGCCCCAGCTCATCATGATCTCGGCCGGCTTCGACGGCCATGCCGAGGACGATATGGCCCACTTCAACCTGCGCGAGCCGGACTACGCCTGGATCACCCGCGCCCTGCATGAGCTGGCGGTAAAGCACGCCCGGGAGCGCATCGTCTCCTGTCTGGAGGGTGGTTATAGCCTATCAGCCCTGGGGCGTTGCGTGAGTACCCACATCGACGAGCTGATCGGACACCGCTGATGGCCTGCCCGGCATTGGGCGTGGCCATGGTGGTGGCCATCCCCATTGCCTTTCTGCGCGTCGGGCGAGTCTATCTCTACACAGCCATCGGGGGGCGGTTTACTGTGCAACCTGCTTCTGCTGTTCCCTAGATCCGACCGACGCCGGCGGGACATCGCCAAGAGATCAATCCCCGTGGAAGGCCTGCTCTACCTCTTCCCATGGGACATGGGCGTCGTCCCAGTCTTCGTCCCCTTCCCGGACCGGAACGATCCGGGCAACCGGCCTTCCTTTGTCGACGACGAGAATCTCCGCGCCCTTCTTCACCGCTTCCAGCAGGGCGGGGAGATGGTCGGCAGCATAACGGGGTTCGACCGTGTGCATGAGCTCTCTCTATGTTTCTGGGCCGCGCGGGTCACTGGGCCGCGTCACCGATCGGACTCAGCATCTGCAGCGGAATCCCGCAAGGCGGCCCCTGGAGGGCGCAGAGCCTACCAGAAACTGGCCCGCGACGGAGAGTCCCGCCGCGGCCGGAGTCCAGCTCGCCAAGGCGCAGGGGATCATCCCTGCTCCGGAGGCAAACCACGCGGTCCGCGGTGCGATCCACGAGGCGGAGAAATGCCGGGAGTCCGGCGAGGGCGAGGATCACTACAGCGCCGAGCAGATCCTGCGCACCTACAAAGGGCAGAACGGGATCGAGACGAGCTTCGGCTTCCTCGAGGACGATCAGATCGTCAATGCCCTGTTTCTCAAGCGCCCCGACCGCATCGAAGCGATCGCGGCCCAAGCCTCTTCGTTCAAAGGCACACCTCCCTCTGTCCCGTTCTTCTGATGCTCCGGCCCGAGGTAGGTCAGGTGCACAGTACCACGTCGGTCCCGTAGAGGGGACGCCCCACCAGCAGTCACCCACGCGACACAACCGCAACAGGCTGTGCCGCAATCGCCACCAGCGCCCCGCGCACGCTGAAGCGTTGCGCCTCCAGCTTCTCTCTCAAGGGCGCAGGGACACACTCGATGAACTTCAGCCTATCCACCGAGCGCCGGGCAACATGCTTCGAGAACATGCAGGTTTTGCTTGAGGCGAGCTGGCGCAGCAGGGAAGACAAGTCTGATACGTCGATCGACCCGCTGACACGCACGCGCAGATCGTCAAAGCTCGTCGCGTCGTAGCCCCGATCCTGCAGCTTCTCCGCAAGAACCCCATTCAGGAGCAGGCCCCCGAAGGTCCACCAGTAGAGGAAGCTGTTCGGTTGGGTAAGCGATGTCCGCTCCAGGTCCACCCAGTCATACTCCGACTGTAGTTCCGTCAGTGCCTGTCGGGCGCGCTTCGATAGCCCCGTTGAGGGCAGCTCCTCGACGAGGGCCGATTTCAGGCCCTGGCACAGCCTGAAGTGCATCGGCTGTCCAGTTCCAAGCCAGCGGGAACGGCCGCGAAGCTCCGTTGGCTCAACAAATGCCCGCCGGCGGTCCCAGTCCACCTGCTTGACCGCCCATTGGCGCCCCCCGAGGGACAGCGTCAACGGACCCTGATCGCGCGCCTGGAAAGTTAGCTGGTGCACCTGACCAATCTCCGAACGACCGTGAAGCACCGTGAACAAGGGCGGACTGCTGAAGATCGAAAACAGGTGGAGGAAGCTCTTCAGACCGTATCTCGCCTCCCCCTCCAGCCCGACGGTGAGCAGGCCATCGGCCGCAAAGAGCACGCCCGTGGCGAGCATGTGTTGCACCAAGCCGGAGACCTCCTCCGCCGCAATGCCGCTGCACGCGAGGAAGCCGGGCAGCCATTCCTGCCACGTCTGATTCCCGATGCCGCCCTCCTGCAGCGCAAGCGCGAGAATCTGCTGCGCCAGCACGTGGTAAGGCAGTGCCGGAGGAATAATCGGCTCGACGAACCCGTCCCTCCACAACCGCACCAGAGCGACCGCACGCAGCAGTGCGTCATCGCTGGTAGCCAGAAAGAGGCAATTGCGCCGGCTTCCGGCCCTGCGCCCTGTGCGCCCGAGGCGTTGGAGAAACCCGGCGACGGTATGCGGTGCGTCAATCTGGATAACCCGATCTAGGTCGCCCACGTCGATCCCTAGCTCCAGGGTGCTGGTTGCCACAATCACGCAATCGTCGCCACTCGCAAACGCGGATTCGGCCTGGCGGCGGGCATCGACGCTCAACGAGCTATGTGAGACGTAGGTCTTCACGGACCGGGCACGCAACGCCACCGCCAGGCTCTCAACCTGGGAACGGCTGTCGCAGAAGACCAGCCGCTTCTCGCCGCGGTGAAGCCGCGAGATGACGGTGGCTGCGTTCTCCAGGCTGCCGACGAAATCGACCTGGACCTCGGGGTCCTTCCCGTCCTTCGCCTGCGGCGCGACGACCTGGTGTTCCCCTGGATTGCCGACGACCAGCCAGTCCAGTAGGGTCTGCGGGTTGCCCACCGTG
>JARRNE010000391.1:0-8499 GCA_037385305.1 Chromatiaceae bacterium
AGGTTTCGCGCCGCGTGCGACGGCTCCGAATCGGAGGCGCCAGCTCCAAGGGGGCGTAACGTATGCGCGCCCACATCGGCGCGTCGACTCAACCGCCGCAGGGGATGCGGGGCACGGCATTATCCTGGGGAGACGACTCGGAAACGCTGACGATAGCGGGCGGGGCTCACCCCGGTCGTGCGTTTGAATAGCCGGCGGAAGGACGCGGGGTCGTCGTAACCGACCGCGGCGCCAATCTGGTCGGTCTGCAGGTCCGTTGCCTCCAGAAGCTGCTTGGCCTCCTCGATGCGCAGGGTCTGAACGTATTCGATCGGGGTGTAGCCGGTTGCCGCCCGGAATCGGCGCTTGAAGGTCCGCGGTGCCAGTCCCGAGTGCTCGGTCATGCGGGCCACGGGGTTTGGGATTTCGTAGTGCTCGGCGACCCAAGCCTGGCACTTCTCCACGATGGCGTCGGAGTGATTCCGCGGCCGGGTCATGGCCGCGAATGGCAGTTGCCCCTCGGACCGGTCTCCGAGGAGGAAGATCTTCGACGAGCGCACCGCCTCTTCCTGTCCGCAGAAGCGCGCAATCAGGTACAGGGCCAGCTCCACCCAGGAGGCGGCCCCCCCGGCCGTCACGATCCGGTGCTCAGGGCCTGCCAGCACCAGCACCTTCTCGGGCGTGAGCCGCACCTTCGGATAGAATTGATGAAAGAGCCGTACCGCGGCCCAGTGGCTCGTGGCCTCCAACTCATCGAGCAAGCCCGCCTCGCCCAGCAGTATGCCTCCGGTGCAGACCGAAGCGATGATCGCCCCTCCTTCGTACTGGAAACGTACCCATTCGGCGGCCGCCGGCCATTGCCCGCGCGGATCGAGCTCCGGTGGCAGGAGCATGTCGGTGGTGATTGCCACGTCGTAGGAATCTCCGGACTCGAACGTGGCGTCGGCGAGGACGGGCATGCCCATGCCACACCGGATCAACCCCTGCGCATCCGCGATGACCTTGGGCTCCATCCGGACACTGCTGCCCGGTTTGCCCGTCAGCTCCTCCCACACCGTGCCGACGGAGGCAAAGATCTCCAACAGACTGTAGAGGACGGCAGGGGCGGTTTGCGGGACCGCCACCAAGCCAACCTTGACCGTTCGGTTGTCCCGATTCAGCGCCATTGGGCGATCGTGGCACAAATGGCTCTGAACGGTCCATTTTCACCCTCGTCCGCCCCCCTCTGTGCGCCTAACCTTTCCCTTACACACTCACCAGAGAAGGGAACTGCCATGACCACTGCCACCGCATTCCACACCGATGAATTCAATGGGGGCGCAGCCGAGACCTTCGCCAGTCGTATCGGCGAGGTGCTCGATGCCGGCGCCATCGCCGTGATGATCTCCGTCGGCCATCGGACCGGGCTGTTCGATGTTCTGGCCGCGCTGCCCCCTTCCACCAGCACTCAGATCGCCGAACGGGCGGAACTGGCGGAGCGTTACGTGCGCGAGTGGCTGGCGACTATGGTCACCGGCGGCATCGTCGCGTTCGACCCAAGCGCCAAGACCTATCGCCTGCCGGCCGAGCATGCGGCCTGTCTGACCCGTGGCGCGCGCTTGGGCAACCTGGCTGTCTACGGGCAATTCGTCGCACTCATGGGGGCGGTTCAGGATCGGATCCTCTCGTGCTTCGAGAGCGGCGAGGGGATGGGGTACGGCGATTATCCCTGCTTCCACCAGATGATGGCCGAGGACAGCGGTCAGACCGTCACCGCCCAGCTCTGCGATGTGCTGCTGCCCCTGGCGGATGGCATTGCCGATCGCCTCGAACGGGGCATCGATGTGCTCGACGCTGGATGTGGTCGAGGCTCCGCCCTCACCGCACTGGCGGAGCGATACCCGAACAGCCGCTTCGTCGGGTATGACTTGTGTGAAGACGCCGTCGCCCACGCGTCGCGCAGTGCAGCCGCCGCCGACTTGCCGAATGTGCGCTTCGAGGTGCGTGACCTCAGCGGGTATGACGAGAAGGAGCGCTTCGACTTCATTACATCGTTCGATGCCGTGCACGACCAGAAGGACCCGTGCGGGCTGATCCAAGCCCTGTATGGGGCGCTGCGGTCCGGCGGCATCTACCTCATGCAGGACATCGGCGGGTCGGCGAGGCTCGAGAACAACCTCGACTTCCCCATGGCTTCCCTGCTGTACGCCGTCTCCTGTACCCACTGCACGCCGGTCTCCTTGGGGCAAGGTGGCCCGGGTCTCGGAACCATGTGGGGTTGGGAGACCGCCCATCAGATGCTCAAGGAAGCCGGCTATGCGTCCGTGAAACGCCATGTCCTGCCCCATGACCCGATGAACGTTTGGTTCGTGGCGGCCAAGTAAGGTAGCCAAAGATAATGGCTCGAGGCCGAACTATCCTTTTCCGACTCCGCTGACCCATCATGGAGGGATCTTATGCTGAAGCCATCGCTTTTTGCCGCCTGTCTCACTTTGCTGCTGGCATCCCCCCTTGCCGCGCCCGTGCAGGCCCGGGCGGACGGCCACCCGATCGCCCCGCGTCTCGCGGGACTGGGGACGCATCACCACCCGATCACTGCCGCCTCCCCGGAGGCGCAGCGCTTCTTCGATCAGGGGCTCATCCTGTCCTTCGGCTTCAACCACCGCGAGGCGGCACGCTCCTTCCGCCAAGCTCAGGCCCTCGACCCCGCCTGCGCCATGTGCTACTGGGGCGAGGCACTGGTATTGGGCCCCAACATCAACGCGCGGATGGATGCCGCCGACAATCCGCGGGCCTATGAGGCGGTCCAGCGGGCGCTCGCCCTGGCGGCCCAGGTGAGCGCGCCCGAACGCGCCTACATCGCCCAGTGTCACGCCCAGGGGCTCTATCCGGTCGCCTACGTGCCCCACAACCATCACTTCCTCGCCGCGGCGGCGAGCTTCATCGGGGCGAAGGAGAAGGCGCTGGCGGCCTCCCTCCACATCCGCGACCACCAGGACACCCAGCTCATGCGTCAGCCGGGTTACGCCACGCTCCAGCACTACTGGTCGATGCCCTATTTTGCCTGGGTGCGTTTCGGGCAGTGGGATAGGCTCCTCACCGAGCCGGCACCGGCGGAGGACCTGATCTACCCCAGCGGGATCTGGAGCTATGCGCGGGGGCTCGCACAGGTCCGCACCGGCGACCTGGATGGGGCCGCGGCGTCGCTCCAGCGCCTGGCCACAATCGCCGACGACCCGGAGATGGCCGCCACGCGCCTGTGGGAGATCAACACCATGGCCCAAATCCTCGGCATCGCCCGCGAGGTGCTGAGCGGCGAGCTGGCACTTGCCCGGGGTGCGTCCGGGGAGGCGATCGAGCACCTGCAGACGGCGGTCCGGCTCGAGGATGAGCTGACCTACGTCGAGCCTTCCGATTGGTACGTGCCGGCGCGCCACAACCTGGGCGCGGCCTTGCTCGCAAGCGGGCGGGCACCGGCAGCGGAAGCCGTCTACCGCAAGGATCTGGAGGTCTATCCGGCCAACGGCTGGTCGCTCGCGGGACTCGCGCAGAGCCTGCGTGCGCAGGGAAAGACCGCGGAGGCCGATCAGGTGCGCCGGCGGCTCGCCCAGGTGTGGGTGGGGCATGGCGGTCCGATTGCGACCTCACGCCTGTAACGCCACGCCGGCGGGTTAGCGCGGACGAGCGAGGGCCGCATCCATCGTGATGGGCGGTCCTTGGGGGGCGAGGCGCCGAACCCACGCGGCTGCACGGCCCGCCGCCGCATCCCGGTCATGGACTCTCCCGGCCGATCAGGCCCGGGAGGGACCTGCCGTTCTCCGCGGTAGCCCGGCGAAGTCAGCACGAGAGCCGGGGCAGTAGACTCGCTGAGACTTCACCGACCAGTCTTACTGCGGTCCTGTCTCCGGGAACACGCCTTGGGCGAGCTTCGGCAATCACGGGCCAGCCATCCGAGTGACCATCCCAGCGCCCGCCGCGCGCGATCGCGCTGGGCCAAGCGGCACCTTTACTCCATCACGCGCGCCGCTTGTCCGCTGCCCAAGGTAACGGCCATGGCGTCAGCGCCACCCCGTACAATGTAAGTCGCTGCCGCCATGACCGTTTCCCTCACCCCGGCCCTCTCCCAGAGGGCGAGGGGGATTTGGAGCGCGCTTTGCGCGACTTTCACGGTAACCCTGCCGAAACAAATCCCCCGCTTGCCTTCACCCGCCCCCCTGCCTGAAACCATCGGGTTACAAACTCCATACCGACCGCGTGCCGTGCGGATACAAGGACGGCTCAGACTGTTTCTCAACCGGGGCGGAAAGCGCCGCGCCCCGGAAACCCGAGGAACCCGGTGCGGGTGCAGTCACCCGCCAAAGCAAGGTCAGGAGGTCGGTCATGAACACCATCCGGAAGTCCGGCTGGATCCGCCGCATCAAGCGCTCTCTGGGCAGTGTCCGCAGGGAGCAGCTGATCGAGGTCCTGGCCAATCTCGTCTGGCTCGGCTGAGCCCCGCTCGGTTCCGCTCATCTGTTATTGAGGAGGCAATCCAATGTTCAAGCGCATTTCCGTGTTCGTCTACGGCGTGGTGAGCTACGCCGTCTTCTTTGGGACTTTCCTCTACGCCATCGGCTTTATCGGTGACCTGGGGGTGCCCAAGTCCATCGACTCCGTGCCCGAGGCCCCCCTGTGGGCGGCGCTGGCGGTCAACGCCCTGCTCCTGGGGGCCTTCGCCGTGCAGCACAGCGTCATGGCCCGCCCGGCCTTCAAGCGCTGGATCACCCGCTACATCCCGAAGCCCGCCGAGCGCAGCACCTACACCCTGGTGGCAAGCCTGCTGCTGATCGCCCTCTTCGCCTTCTGGGAGCCCATCGGCGGGGTCATCTGGCGGGTCGATGACCCGGTCGGGCAGGCGGTGCTCTACGGCCTGTTCGCCTTCGGCTGGGCCCTGGTGCTGGTGGCGACCTTCCTGATCAACCACCTCGAGGGTGCGCCATCCGCTCTATGTGGGCTGGTTCTTCGCCTTCTGGGCCACACCGACCATGACCAGCGCGCACCTGGTCTTCGCGCTCCTCGCCACGGGCTACATCCTGATCGCCATCCAGCTCGAAGAACGGGATCTGGTCCGCTTCCATCCGGAGTACGCGGGCTACCGCCGGCGGGTGCCGATGCTGATCCCGCGCTTCGGCCGGCGCCGCAGCGGCGGCACCCCGGCGGCCGAGAGCGCCTGAGGGGCGATGCCGGGAGGAGCGAGATCGCGCTCCTCCCGGCGCAAGCCCGGCGAAAACCAGCGCACACCTTCACCGAATCAACCGAGGAGAATCGATATGAGCCACGTTCGAACGATCGCCTGGTGGTACTGGCTGGTGACCGGGGTGCTCCTGGCCGGCGCCCTGACGGGCTGCCCGCTGGGCTTCGCCCCGCCTATCGGGTTGACCCTGGTCCACACCCTGCACTTTGTGCGGCGCGAAGGCTCGATGAAGGCCTTTCCGGTGCAGGTGCGCATCGGCTACCTGCTTTGGATGCTCGCTGGCCTGTGGGCGCCACTTGGCTTCTTCCACTGGATCCAGCTCAGCGGGACGACCGCGGCGGTGCTGGTCGATTACTGTCCCATGGCACGGATGGTCTCGCTTCTGCCGTGGAACCGACGCTCGCCATTGACATGGCGATTGGTCGTGCGGACCTTTCTGCAGCCCCCGGTGCGTGGGAGCATCCTCAGCGCCGTTTGACAGACGCTTGAGCGCAGGGACGCGCTCTTCAAAGCCCTTGAGAACGAACAGTCTGGTGCCTTGTGCGGCGCGACAGGAAGCTCTGCGCGGGTTGCTCCACCGAACCCGCCGGACGAGTCACCAGCGCAAGACGAGCGGCAGCCCCGGGCGAAAGTCGGCCCGCCGACCCGCCCTTTCACCATCGAAACCCATCTCCAAACGCGGCTCCGGACCGTCCCCGAGCTCGACCAGGCCGAGGCTTGAGAGTATGGCGGCCGCGTCGGATCGGGCGCCCAGGCCAGGAACAGCAACCCGAACGGCGGAGACCTCCCGCAATCCGATCGGGTGGTCGAGCGGCTGGCGTGCCTCAGGAGTCAAGGCATCCGGACGCTGCGCGAAGCCCAGGCAGAACCACATCGGCTCACCGAGCGGCGCTCCAGCGGCGACCTCGATCGCCAGGTGCGCCGGGAGATAGGATGGCCGGTAGTGCCACACCCGAAACGGGACCCCGCTCCCGGCGGACGGGTGTGGGCGGACGCCGACGCCGAAGGGGGAGGCGACACGCTCCCGCAGGGACCAGCGCTCCCACAGCCGCGTCGGGCGGGTTGTCGGCGATTGCGCCGCCTGCGGGTCATCGACCCACAACAGCTCCAGCATCGCGTTGCGGAAAAAGAAGCGCCGACAGGCGGTGCCCTGGCCCGGATGGCGGTTCGGCGTGCCTTCCCTCAGACCGACGGCCAACAGCCGCTCGGCCTCCGCGCCTCCCGGTGCGACGCAGATGAACACGTGGTCCAGCTCGATGGCCATGCGCGAGACAATCCTCTTCAGCGTGTAGGCAGAACAGCGGGCCCATAAGAGCGGAACGGGAAAGAATCGTCCACTGCTATACTCGGCATTGTTCGGCCCTGGGGGGAATACAGTGACCGAAGCGATCAGTGTCTTGGTGGTGGACGATGATCCGGATGTACGGGATCTGCTCGAGGACTATCTCTCGGAGCAGGGCTATGAAGTCCTCCCGGCGGAGAGCGCCACCGCTGCGCGCGAGCTCCTCGCCACCCGAACGCCCAGCGTGGTTCTGCTCGACGTGGGCCTGCCGGGTGAGGACGGACTCAGTCTCGCCCGCCACATCCGCGAGCGGCTCGACATCGGCATCATCATGATCTCCGGGGCGGGGGAGACGGTGGACCGCATCGTCGGTCTCGAAGTCGGAGCCGACGACTATGTCGCCAAGCCCTTCGATCCGCGGGAGCTGAAGGCCCGGCTCAAGTGCGTGCTGCGGCGCTATCAGCGCCCCGGGCCGCCACCTGAGGGACTTCCGCTCTCCGGGCACCCTGGCGTGGCGGCCGCACCGGAAACCCGCCGGGTTTGTGCCGGCCGCTGCCTGCTCGATCTCGACAGCCGTCAGCTCTTCGACCAGGACGGGGTCGAGATCCCCCTCACCCGCATGGAGTTCGATCTGCTGGAGGTCCTGGTCCAGCGCCCCAACCGGCCGCTCACACGGGATCAGCTCCTTAACCTGACCCAGAACCGGGACTGGGACCCCTTCGACCGCAGCGTCGACATCCGCATCGCGCGGCTGCGCCGCAAGGTCGAGCCCGACCCCGACAAAACCCAGTGCATCCGCACGCTGCGCGGCTTGGGCTATATGTACGTGCCCCCGCGCCCGTAAGGGCTGCGGCTCCACGCCCTGCTTCCCCCGTCCGAACGCGGCTGCAGCTCTCTGCGCGACCCACACGCCGGGCGTGGCGGCTTGTTTCGGTCTTGTTTCAATCGCTGCTGGTTTGTTTCAGCGCCATTTTCGATGAGATAGCGCTGATAGACTCGAAATAACCCAGGACAATGAGGCGACCACGGCCGTGAATTCACAGACGTTGGCCCTTGACCCCGAGATCGACCCAGCGGATCCCGCGCGGGCCGCCCTCCTGTGTGCCAGCGAGGCCGTGGCGAACAGCAGTCACGAGGACATCTTCCAGATCCTGGTGCTTGGCGCCACCGAGGCACTCGACGCAGACATAGCCTGGGTCGGCGTGCTGGCGGATACCCAGGCCGAATGCATCGCGACCATGGCTGCCTGCGATCACGGGGCGGTGATTCCCAATTTCCAGTATCTGCTCGACGGCACGCCTTGCGCGGAAGTGTTGGGCAAGCACTTCGGCTATTACCCGACCGGAGTCCAGACGCTGTTTCCTGATCGCTTGCTCACGACGCTCGGCGCCGAAGGCTATGCGGCCATCCCGCTGTTCGATTCCAGTGGTCAGGCGATGGGCTTGATGGGGGTGGTCGACCGCAAGCCGCTGCCTGACCGTGGACTGACTGAAGCCGTTCTGCGGATATTTTCGGTGCGCGCCGCGGTGGAGGTGGAAAGGCGCAACACGGACATCGCGCGCCGGCACTCGGAAGAGAGCTACCGCAGCATGTTCGAGGCGGCCGAGGATGCCCTGTTCGTGCACGATGCCGACACCGGTGCGATCCTCGACGTCAATCCCAAGGCCTGCGCGGTGTACGGCTACAGCCGCGAGGAGCTGCTCAAGGCCGATATTGGGCTGCTGAGCTCGGGGGTACCACCCTACACCCTGGAGCATGCGGTTGGTCTCATCGCGCGCGCCAAGCGGGAGGGCCCAGTGCGGATGGAGTGGCACCGGCGGAACAAAGACGGGAGCCTCCACTGGGACGAGGTCTACATCAAGCTGGTCAAGCTCGGCGGCGCCGACCGCATCCTCGCCGTCACCCGCGAGATCACCGAGCGCAAGGAGCGCGAGGAGGCGTTGCGCAAGAGCGAGGATCGGCTGCGCGCCACGGTCGAGGCCGCGCTCGACTGCATCATCGGCATGGACGACCAGGGGCGCATCAT
>JARRNE010000392.1:0-3648 GCA_037385305.1 Chromatiaceae bacterium
CGGCCATCGCGCCGGGGCCTTGGCAACTGGTAGATAATGCGCTGCTCGTTGACCTGCTCGAGGGGTTCGAGGGCGAACGGCGGGCGCGCGCAGTAACTCAGCAGCTGCTAGTTGTCTCGCAGATTATTCCACCGGCAATCTCCCACTGTGTTTCCGAGCGGAGGCAGTACGAATTCCCACATTAGGGCCGCCGGTGGGAAAGCGTTGGAAGGTGGAACACAGTGGGAAGGCGAGGCGCGCGGCAGGATGCAGGGGGAGCGCGGCGGGTGATCGCCCGCCGCGGTAGGCTCAGAAGGGGAGCGGATCGTCGAAGTCGAACAGATCCAGTTGGGAGGTGTCGCCATAGTCGCGCTCGCTGCGCAGCTGCTCGATCAAGGCGACCTCGTAGTGGCTCCAGATGACGTCGGCCAGCTCGTTGAGCAACTCATAGACAGCCAAGGCCTCGGCTGGGGTCCAGTAGTCCGGAATGCGGAAGGTAAACGGTGCGCTGTACCTTCTCATGGGGCGACCTCCTCGCGCGCGAGCCGGACATGCTCGGTGCTGACGGTGCGGGCCTTGGCGATGGCGGCGCTGGTGAGGGCATAGTGGGCGAGGCGATTGACCTTGCGCGGCATGCCCTGGGTGGCCTGGAACAGCGCCTCGATGGCCGCCGGCTCGAACAGCGGCAGCTCGCAGCCGGCCAGGCGCAGGCGGTGGGTGAGGTACGCGGGCAGCTCCTCGCGCGCGAGGCCGGCGAGGTGATAACGCACCACGATGCGCTGGGTGAGCGACTCGTGCACGGCCATGCTCAAGCGCCGGCGCAGTTCCGTGAGCCCGACCAAGAGCAGACAGAGCCGATTGTCGGAATCCATCTGGTAGTTGGTGAGCAGGCGCAGATCCTCCAGCACCTCGTTGCGCAAGTGATGGGCCTCATCGACGATGAGCACCGGGCGCTGCTTCGCCTCCAGGGTGAGGCGGGTGATCTCCGTGCGGATCACGCGGAAGGCGGCGGCGCGGTTGCGCTCGGTGGGCAGCCCCAGCTCCCAGCCGATGGACTTGTACATGTCCATCACATTGCCGGTGGAGAGCGGCACATAGAAGACCCGGTAAAGCCCCGGATGCAGTGCGGCGGCCACCTTGCGGCACACCGTGGTCTTGCCCGATCCGGCCTCGCCGGTGACCAGCCCGATGGCGCGCAGCTCCAAGAGGTGCTTGAGACGGACCTCGGCCTCACCCAGCGTGGCCGAGGCGAACAGCTCCTCGGGTTGCAGTTGCGTCTCGAAGGGGAAGGCGCTCAAGGCGAAGTGCTTGCGGTACATCAGCGCTCCTCCTCGGGCTCCCCGGGGAGCTCGCGCAGGCGCAACGCCGAGGCCGGCGCTTGGGCGGCGGGGCCCGCGACATCCAGGGTCCGGGACGGGCGGTGGCGCTTGACGAAGCAATTGGCATAGGTCTCCACCGGCCTGGCCTGCCCGATGAGCTTGCCCTGGTGGCAGACCTGCACGGGCCGCGCGGGCGGGGCACTGGGGTCGAAGCGCAGGGTGACCTTCTCCCCCACCAGCGCGGCATCGACCTCGTAGAGCACCCCGTTGAGGCTGACGGTGCGGTCCTTCTGGACCTTGCGCTGGGCCTCGAACAGGAACAGGTCATCCAGATCAAGTCCCGGCTCGGGGAAGTGCACCGCCTCGCCGCTCTGTGCCCACTGCTCCAGGGGTGTGGCGCCGTTGAGGCCACGATGGGGGCTGTGGTGATACTCCCCCTCCACCCACGCCCACAGGCGGCGGTTGAGGGCCTGCAGGCTGCGGGTATCCTCCGCCCCCAGGCGGGTGAGCAGCTGGGCGCGCACGCTCTTGAACCAGCGCTCAATCTTCCCCTTGCCTTGGGGCCGGTAGGGACGGGCGTGGATGAGGGCGAGGCCGAGCTTGGCGCACACCAGGGCCAGGTGCTGCGAGCGGTAATTCGCCCCATTGTCGACGTAGAGGCGCTGGGGCAGCCCCCGGCGCAGGATCGCCTGCTTGAGCACCGGCAGGAAGGCGGCGGTGTTCTCCGCGAGCGCGAAGGCGGCATAGGGGATGACGCGCGTGGCATCGTCGATGAAGGCGATCAGATAGCTCTTGCGCTTGGTCCGCTCCCCGACCACGACACTCGGCCCGTGCATCACATCGCTCATCCACAGCTCGCCGGCCTGTTGGAAGGCAAAGCGGCGCCGGTCGGCCTCGGTATCGGCGCCGCGGGGCTTGTCCATCAGGCCGTGCCGGGCCAAGAGCCGGTGGACGGTGGCGTTGGGCAGGGGCAGCTGCGCGGGGACCTCGCCGCGTTGGCGCGCCTCGCGGATCACCAGCGCCACCGAGAGCCTCGGATTGCCTTCCTTGACGGCCAACAGGGCGTCGACCACCGCTGGGGGCAGCGAGCGGGCCTGGCCGCGGTCGGCCCGGGGCTTCGGCAACAGGGCCTCGAAGCCGCCGCGGCGGTAGGCTTGGAGCCAATCGCGCAGCGTCTCCTCGGCCACCCGCGTGCGGGTGCTGCCGGGGATGGTGTACTCCCCGGCCGCCTTCTGCGCGAGCTGGGCATACAGGCCCTTCGAGCCGGGTTTCAGGCGGACCAGATCGGCGATCAGCCCGTAGCGGAACAGGGCAATGGCATGGCGGCGGTCGGCATCGGACTCGGTCATGGGCGTGAGCTCCTGGGTAACACAGGCACAGCGCCTGCGAGGCCCCACGCTACGCCACGGCTCCTGGCGGGTCCGCCCCCACACGGTGTTGGCGGGCGCTTCTCACGCCGCTCCCCGCTTGCGGGCGGGGAGCGAAACCCAGCGGGGCGGGAAGCTGCTGGAGAAAGGCCGCGCCGATTTGGCGCAGTGCGCGCAGCACCGCACCGACCCCGAGGCGCTCAGCAAACGCCGTCAAGGTCGTGGGAAGGGGCGCGAACAGCTCCGGCAGGAGCCCTTTGAGGAGATGCAGCGAGGCATGCACGGCCTGCACGCGTCGGCGGATCCAACGCAGGGCACCGGGCAGCTCGATGTCCAGGCGCAGCTCTTCACAGGCGGCTTCCACCCCCGCCGCCTGCTCCACGGCACAGACCACCGCCTCGACCTCAGCGAGGGTGCCCGAGAGGCGAGCGGCCAGGCAGTCCGGCAGCAGACTGAAGGTGCGATGCCCCGTCGGACAGTACCAGCGGGCAATCAGGGTCCCGGGCGGGGAGCGACGCTCGTAAGTGCCGTGGCGGGCGAAGCCGCAGCCGCCGTGCGGATGCAGCGGACAACGCGGCAGGCTTGCATCCCGCCAGGCTTCCTGGCTAACGTACTCCGCGCCGGTGTGCTCACAAGCAAAGCGCAGTTGCACCGGCCACCGGCCCGCACGGTGGCCACCGTAGCGGGCCTCTCTTTATCCAGAAGTCCCTCTATTCTGCTCCAACCGCTTGCCGGTGAACCACCTGGGGAAACCGCAACCCAACCCCGCCCCTCGTTGCACCACCGCCGAATGCCAATCACCGGTGACATAACATCTCCCGAATCTGCCGGTGAAACGTGGTTTAGTGAGAGGAACGACACTCGGTGGCATTGAGCTCCTCGCAGAGTTTCTCGATCGCCTGATCGGTCGCGGCGTTGGCGCTATGGTGCAGGCGCACCGTCAAGGTGCCCGCATCGGGGTCTGGCAGCAGGTCGGCTTCGTT
>JARRNE010000393.1:0-3643 GCA_037385305.1 Chromatiaceae bacterium
GCTGGTCGCGGGACGTGGCGTCCAGGACCGCGTGTTCCGCAATCGTCTTAATCAGCCGCTGACGCGTTACGGCATCTATCGTCTCGTGCAACGCACGGTTGCGCAGGCGGGCCTATCCATGCCCTCGCTTAAAGACAAGCGCGTCAGTCCGCATTGCCTGAGGCATAATCCGGAGTCCCCAATAATGCCGAGTCGTCCCGTACGAGCCGTTGAATTCTCGGCATGAGGGACGACTCGACTCGGCATTATCAGAGGCTCTTGAGGAAGGCGAGCAGGGCATCGTCGGGCCGAAAGCGCCCGGGAGACCCATTCGTCGGTGTTGTCTTATTGAGCGCCTGCTGCTTTAGCTCAAGGCTTGCGTGAAGATAGATCTGCGTGGTGTCCATCGACTCGTGACCGAGAATCATGGCGATCACGGCACCGTCCACCCCCTGGTGCAGAAGCGCCATCGCCGCGGAGTGGCGCAGCACATGGGGTGATACCCGCTTCCCTTCGAGGGACGGACACAGCTCGCGGGCATGTGCAACGTGTTTCGCCACGACATAGGCCACCGCGTCACGGCTGAGCGGCATCCCGCGAGCGGTGGGGAACACCGGTGCCGACGGGTCGTGCGGCTGCTCCCGTTGCCAGGCGCGCAGCACGGTGACGGCGTCTTTGCGCAGGGGCGTGCAACGGCTCTTGCGCCCCTTGCCCCAACAGCAAACGTGGGCACCGGTCTCCAAGCTCACGTCCCGCCAGCGCAGGCCGGTCAGCTCGGAGACCCGCAGGCCCGTCTGCAGCGCGACTAACAGAAGGGTCCGATCGCGCCGCCCTCGCCAAGTCGCCTGATCTGGGGCGGCCAGCAGCGCCTCGATTTCCGGTTGGGTTAGATAAGCGATGGGACGGCGCTCGTAGCGCTTGTAGGGGATGGCGAGCACCCGTTGGATCAAACCGCTCTGGTCGGGGGCCTCGAAGGCCGCATAGTGAAAGAACGAGTGAATCGCTGCCAGGCGGACATTGCGGCTGCGGGCGCTGGTGCCGCGGTTCTCCTGCAAATGCGCGAGAAACGCACCGATCAATGGGGCGTCCAGATCCTCCAACGCGAGTCCAGACGGCGCCTTATGGAGTTTTTGCTCGGCATACCGCAATAGCAAGCAGAAGGTGTCCCGGTAGCTCGCGAGGGTATGGGCACTGGCGCGCTTCTGCTGCATCAGCCGTTGTCTGAAGAACATCTCCAAGAGGGTGGGAAAGGTGGTGTTGGCGCTCATAACCACACCCCCTGTGGCTGACTGTCCACGAGGCGGTTCATGGCCAGCTCGAGCAGCTCCGGGGTAGCGGACAGATACCAGTAGGTGTCGCTCACCTTGACATGTCCGAGGTAGGTCGAGAGCTCCGGGAGGTGGCGCTCGACGTCGACCTTCTCCCGGTACCAGCGCAGCAGCACTTGGACGGCGAAGCGGTGGCGAAAATCATGGAGCCGGGGCCTGTGGCTGTCGGTGAGTCCCCGCAGGCCGATCTGGCGCGAGAGCGAGACAAACGTGCGCCGCAGGGTCCAATGGGTCAGTCGGATACCTTGTTCGGAGACGAGGAAGCTCGGCGTTTGGGAGATGGGATAGCGGCGGTCGCGCTCCGCCACGTAGTGACGCAGTGCCTCCTGGGTGCTGGGATGCAGTGGCAACAAGCGCGACTTGCCGAACTTTCCATGCTGGATCGTCAACTGGCCGCGGGAGAGGTCGACGTCTTGGTCGTCAAGCCCGACCAGCTCTGCGACACGCATACCGGTCACCGCCAGCAGGCCGAAGGCGGTCACATAAGTCGAGGCACGCAGTCCCGTGGGAGAAGGCAGCTGCTCGGCGGCCTGCAGCAACTGCCTGATCTCGGTGTCGCTGTAAAGGTAGGGCGAGGCCCGCTGCGGTCGGTAGGGCAATAGACCCAGGGCTGGGATCTGGGTGCGCGGGTCTGTGCCGCTGCGATAACGGGCGAAGCCACGGACGAGCGTCAAACGCCGGGCCGACTCCGCGGACTGGACCGCGCCGGACTTGGTCGCCCACTGCACCGCCAGCGCCTGGGTGATGGAGCTGGCTTCTTGCTGCTCGAGGAACGCGATGAATCGCCGCAGTTGGGAACCGGCATCGCGCACCTGAAACCCCATCGCTTGGCGCAAAGCCAGGTATTCCTCAAGGGCCTGACGCAGGGTATTCATCCCGCACCTCCCGGCCAGGGAAGTGCCAACTTGCCCAAGGTGTGCTCATCGACCTTGGCGTAGATCCGGGTCGTGTCGAGGTTGTGATGACGGAGTAATTCCCCGATCTCGACCAGCGAGGCGCCATCGCGCAGCAACCGCGTGGCCAAGGAATGGCGCAGCAGATGAGCGCCCCGGTGGGCGGGATGCAGATGGGCACGGGCCAGGGCGCGGCGCACGATGGTGCCGACCGCATTGCCGTCGTGGAAGGCCCGCCGCGGTGCGCGCCGGCAGACGAACACCTGCCGGATGGAACACGGCGGTCGGGCATCGTGCAGGTAAGCGCTGACGGCTTCACCGACGTCCCACGGCAGAGGCAGTCGTTCAACACCGCCCCCCTTGCCATGAACGACCAACTCCCCGGCGTCCCAATCGATGTCCTCCAAGCACAAGGCCGCCACCTCCCCGGCCCGCAGGCCGAGGCGGGCCAGGAGCAGCACAATGGCGTAATCGCGCCGCCCTCGTGGATCGTCCTGATCGATGGACTGCAGCAAACGCTCGACGTCCTCAGCCGGCATAAACTTGGGTAAGCCTGCGAGCTGCCGCCGCGCCGGTGCCGGGACGTACTGGGACAGATCCGTGGCGATACTTCCGCTCTGGAGCAGAAATCGGAGAAATCCGCGTAGCCCAGAGGCAATCAGCTGGGCGTGCCCAGCGCTGTAGCGGCGCGCCTGCTCCAACATGAAGCCGTTCACGTCATGGGCGCAGAGCGCGCCGAGCTCAAGCGGTTGCTTGCAGAAACGCCAGCCAAGGAAATGCGCGACCGTATCCAGGTAGGTCCGCACGGTGGACGGCGCCAGATTACGCTGGCTGATCAGATGGCGGCGAAACGCTTCGCACATACGCGATCCTTCGTCGACCGCTGGGTGCTCCACCGCGCGGGCGACCACGCCCTTTTCCTGCAGATACCCCAGCAGGAGCGCGAGCACTGACCGATCGTCGCGGTGCTGACGAAACTCGCCATAGCGGCATCGGAGAAACAGCTTGAGCGCGGGCTCGTCCAGGTCGGTTAGCGCGAGGTCCTGCTGCACAAGCCAGGTGCCCAGCGCGGCGAGCAACCGCATCGCATATCGCATCGTCCAAACGGCATAACCGCGCCCCGACAACTCCTGGGCGAATGCGTCGATATAGGCGCCCAACGGGCCGGCGCGCAGCCGGACCAGAACCACCGGGTTGGGAAAAAAGTGGTCGATCATGATTGTCTCCTCTCAATGGTCGGTCGGATGACCCCCCGAGAGGAGACAAGCCTAATAATGCCGAGCGAGCAAACCCCGCACGACATGCAACCAGCTGAAAATCTGCGAAGTTAGTGCATGACCGAGCAGTTGCCCGGCATTATTCGGGACTCCGGATTATGCCTCAGGCAATGCGGACTGACGCGCTTGTCTTTGAGCGAGGGCATGGATAGGCCCGCCTGCGCAA
>JARRNE010000394.1:0-6744 GCA_037385305.1 Chromatiaceae bacterium
CCCACCAGGTGGCCGGCCTTGAAGTCGTTGAGCAGGTCGGCGCTCTGT
Organism: Chromatiaceae bacterium; assembly: GCA_037385305.1. GTDB lineage: Bacteria > Pseudomonadota > Gammaproteobacteria > Chromatiales > Chromatiaceae > JARRNE01. The sequence continues at coordinate 49 of JARRNE010000394.1, forward strand.
CCGGCTGCGCCACCGGCGACATTGGCGCCGATCAGGTTGGCGGTCGGGTCTCCGGGAGACATCAGCCCCGTGCTGAGCTGCGAGATCTTGCCGATGGCGCCGATGGGCGGGATGCCGGTCTCGCCCGCCACGCGGGAGGCCACCATGGCCAGCGCAAAGGCGATGGGCACCGCCAGCAGGGCAAGCGCCCAGTGGATTCCGAAAATGAGCACCTGCGCCGCCACCGCCAGGACCGTCGCTGCCGTCAGCCCGATCAGTCTCGCCCGGCGGCCGCCGTCGTCCCTGCCGGCGGGACGTGCCTGCGTTCCCCGCCGGCGGATAACGAGGGCACGCAGCAGGAACCGCGTGAGGGCCGACGTGGCCATCAGGGACACCCCCGGCCACAGCAGCCACTCGATCATGGAAGCGAACCAGCTTGCTGCGGGGTCGTCGGCGCCGGGGCTGATGAAGCCCTGCGTCAGGCCCCAGGGACCGAGCAGGGCCCATGACAGAATAGCGCCGAGGAGCAGCGAGACCCCAGCACGGATGCCGATGATGGCCCCGAACCCCAGCAGCATGAGGGATGGGTCCAGGGTGAAGGTCAGGTTCTTGGCGGTGACCGCCGAGTAGCCGGCGAGCTTGCCCGCGGCCGGCAGACTGAACCCAAGGCCCGGCCGGGGCAGCGTCAGCCAGCCGCCATCCAGCCACTTCAGGGTGCCTGCTGCCAGGGTGCCGGAGAGAAGGACCCGTAGCTTCAGCGCGGCCTCGCGGCCCTCCTGGAAGATCTCCCGCAGGGTCTCGACCCGATCGCAGGATAAGGGAGTCGCGCAGGTACCAGGCGACCCAAATGCCGAGGAAGCTCACCGAGAACACCCAGGGTATCAGGTGTTCAGTTGGCAGGTTGGCACCGCTCAGCATGGCCAGCGCCGGCACCGGGGCGACGAGTCCGCCCGAGATGATGTTGGCCGCGGAGGAGGCGGCGGTCTGCGTGATGTTGCCCTCGCCCGCGTCGTAGGCCCGCACCAGCCCCCAGCGGGCCGGCAGCGCCCAGAAGGCGGACGCCACCAGCAGGGCCAGGATCGAGACATTGAAGGACCAGCCGATCTTGAGTCCCGAGTAGATATTGCAGGGCGTGAGCAGCGCGCCGAGCAGCACCCCGCTGATGAGGGCGCGCGGGGTCAGAGAGGGGTGTTTCATCGGAGCGCGCTGCCCGCGGGCGTTACGTCAATCCGCGGGTACCTGAGCCACAGGGAGCGATTGCGGGCGGCGCAGCAGGACGACCAGCGGCACCGCGATCAACATGATGTACATCATGAGGCGGAAGTCGTCGAGGCACGCGATGGTGGCCGCTTGGCGTGTGATCTCTGCGTTCAGGGCAGCCAGCCCATGCGCGCTGTCGAGACTCCACTCCGGGGGCATCGCGGGGCCGCGGAGCACCGGGTTGAGGGGGGAGATATTCGGGGCGAGGGCCGCGTAGGTCATGATCTCGGCGGAGCTGAACCAGTCCTTGAGCTCGCCCCGGTGGAGCATGAGCTGCTGCGCTCCGATGGCGAGGCTGAGCAGGGCGAAGCCGAAGAAATCGAAGGGTCTCGCCCGGTCCCGCTCGGTCTCGGGGACGAACGCGAAGATGCCGAGCAGAGCGAGCAGGCCGAAGGGTACGTTGATGTAGAACACCCAGCGCCAGTTGCAGAGCTCCGTAAGCCAACCGCCCAGGGTCGGCCCGAGGATGGGCCCTACCATGACTCCGACACCCCCACATCGCCATGGCCGACCCGTGGCGCTCCCGGGGGTAAGTGTCCAGCAGCACCGCCTGGGACAGGGGCACCAGTCCGGCGCCGAATACCCCCTGAAGCAGGCGGAACAGGACCAGCTCATCCAGGGACGTGGCCGCGCCGCACAGCATGGACGACACCGTGAAGCCGCCGACCGCCCACAGGAAAAGCCGCTTCCGGCCCAGGCGGGCCGCCAGGACCCCGGTCGGCGGCGTCATGATGGCGGCCGCCACGATATAGGAGGTGAGTACCCAGGCAATCTGGTCTTGCGAGGCGGAGAACGAGCCCTGCATGTGCGGTAGGGGTACGTTGGCGATGGACGAGTCGAGCGCATGCATCACGGTCGCCAGCATGATGGAGATCGTGATGAGGCCGCGCCGGGGCGGCGCCGTGCTGCCGGCGTACACCTGGGTTAGCTTGCGGCCAGGGCCTCGGCTTGCGGGACGCGGGCGCGCCCCAGCCAGGCGAGAGCCGCACGCACGAATCCCGGCAGCGGGCGGCGCCAGCCGGTGTCCACCTCGACGCTTGTGCTCATTCCGGCGCGGAGCGACGGCGCCCCGGGCTTGGGCTCGACGGCCACTCGCACCGGAAGTCGCTGTACCACCTTGACCCAGTTACCGGTGGCGTTTTGGGCCGGAAGGATAGATGTCTCGGCGCCCGTGGCCTGACTGAGGCTCTGCACGCGTCCCGTCCAGGTGTAATCCGGATAGGCGTCGACGGAGATCTTCACCTGTTGCCCGGGACGCATATGGGCGAGGGCGGTCTCCTTGAAGTTCGCCTCGATCCAGATGTCTCGGTCGGACGCCAGGTTGACCAGCGGGACGCCGGTCTTCGCGTAGTCGCCGGCCCGGGGCATCCGGCCAACCACGCCCGCCATGGGCGCCCGAACGTCCGTATGCTTGAGATCCAGGGCCGCCTGGTCCCGTGCGGCCTTCGCCGCCAGATATTGGGGATGCTGCTCCACCGCGATGTCGGGGTTCCCCGCGAGCCGCGCGCGGATCTGGGCCAGCGCATGGCCAAGCGCCGCGATCTGCTCCTGCGCGACCTCGTACTGATGGCGGGCGGTGTCGAGCGCCTGTGCCGAGGTCATATGCTTGGCCGAGAGGTCTTGCTGGCGTTGATGCTCCCGCTGTTGGAAGGCCGCCGTGCTTTGGGCCAGCTTGAGCTCGTCCTGCTTCTGGCGGTACTGGGCCTCGAGGCTCTCGATGGCGGACCGGGCATCCGCGAGCTCCGCCTCCCGCCGCGCGAGGGCGATGCGCATGGGCTCGGGATCCAGCCGGAAGACTACCTCACCTTGCCGAACATGGGCATTGTCTGCGACCTCCACGGCGACGATGCGGCCGTCCACCTCTGGGGCGACCTGGACGGTCTTCGCCGTGACATAGGCGTCTTCGGTCTCGGCGTAGCGCCCGCCCGTCAGGTAGAGATAGGCTGCGCCCACGGCGACGACCAAGGGGCCGAGGAGCATGAGGCGCCGAAGCCCACGACGGCGCCCTCGGGGCCAGGGCAGTAGGTTCTCTTTTATGAGGTGCAAGGTGTCGTAGAAGGCATCCAGGGCGGCCGGCGTGAGGCCCGCAAAGGCATCGCCTCGGGTCTCCGCCGCCAGCGCCTGGATCTGGTCGATCATGGGCTCGGCCTTTGGTGTGGGGTACAGCTGGACTGCCCGCCGATCCCCGGGATCCGGCCGTCTCTGCACCCATCCGGCCGCCTCCATGCGGTCGATGAGGCGGGCCACCGTCATGGGTTGAAGCTCCAGCGACTCCGCGAGATCCACCTGGCGCATGCCTTCATTGCGGGCAAGGCGCGCCAGCGCTCGCCACTGCACCTGGGTCAGGCCCAGCGGCTGGGCGCGGCGGTTGAAATTCCGGCGCAGCAGCCGCGCCACCTCGTTGGTCATGGTTGGTATGTCCTGGATGGGCCGCACGAGCGAGAGCCTCCCGGTTAAGCAAGCTATGCATATAATAAGCAGGCTTAGTCTAGGCCCGGGCAGGTAGGATTCAAGAGGCCGTCGCAAGAGGTGACAGCCTCTGGGGCGAGGGAGATGCGCAGCGCGCTGCGCGCGACTTTCCGGTAAGGATTGAGGCCCCTAGGGCAGGGGCTGCGTGCTCAGGGTCTAGAGCGCGAAGAGCGGGTGTTTGGCATCCGGGGGCATGCCTTCCGCGTGAGCGGCGTGCTGGGATTCCTCGACCCAGCTTGCAAGCTGCTCATGGATCACGTTCAAGCCGCAGGCGGCCTCCTCAGTTACCTGATTGGTCGTTAAGTCAAGGTACGCGAGGAGGCGCAGGACGTAAGCAACGTCCGTGAGTCGGTCACGCGTACCGTTCGGCTCAATCATTCAGAGGCTTCCTCTCTGTTGTTGCAGATTCGCTGGCCTTACGGCAGCCCCGGCGGTCGGATCGTAAGCTTGTGCGTCAGTCAGGGCGAACACCTCGCCTCGATCTGGCCGCATCCGGTCAATGCCTTTGCCTGCACACCATTGAGTCAAGGATACTCGGATGACCGGCTGTTAAACGCGCAGGGCCTCGCAAAACGCAACGCGATCTGCGGATCCGCGTTCAAGGGGTGCATGAGGGATGGAGCAAACCATGCAGCTGCAGCAGATTTCCGTCGACGTGCTTCAAGAGAAGTACGCGAAGGGAGGGGAGACCACTCGTGAGGACGTGCAGCGGCGAGTGGCCCGCGCCTTGGCGGCGGTGGAGGTCGATCCCGGGGTCTGGGACGCCAAGTTCTTCCAGGCGCTGGAGCGTGGATTCGTGCCTGGCGGGCGGATCCTCTCCGCGGCCGGGACGGCGACCGAGGCGACGCTCATTAACTGCTTTGTCCACCCGGTGGGGGACGCGATGCGCGGGATGGAAGACCGAAAGCCCGGCATCATGGATGCCCTTGCCCAGGCCGCTGAGACCATGCGCCGAGGCGGCGGCGTGGGCTACGACTTTTCCCGCATCCGGCCCCGGGGCGCGCGGGTGAAGGGCACGGCCAGCAAGGCCTCGGGGCCGGTCTCCTACATGCGGGTCTTCGACCGCATGTGCGAGACGGTGGAGAGCGCCGGTGCACGTCGGGGGGCCCAGATGGGAGTCCTGCAGTGCGATCACCCGGATATCGAAGCCTTCATCCATGCAAAGGACGTCACCGGCGAGCTGACCAACTTCAACCTGAGCGCAGCCGTGACCGATGCCCTCATGGGGGCGGTGGAGGCTGACGCCGAGTGGCCGCTGGTGCATCCGGCGGAGCCGTCCGAAGCGATGAAGGCCGCCGGTGCACGCAGGCGGGACGACGGCCTTTGGGTCTACCGGACCCTCCCGGCCCGTGACCTGTGGGATCAGATCATACGTTCCACCTACGACCACGCGGAGCCTGGCGTGCTCTTTGTCGACCGGGCAAACGCCGACAACAGCCTGGGCTATTGTGAGCGCCTCACGGCGACCAACCCCTGCGCCGAGCAATGGCTGCCCGATTACGGCTGCTGTTGTCTCGGCAGCATCGATCTCACCCGATTTGTTCGCGCCCCCTTTACAGGCGATGCGCGCTTCGACGAGGCGGGGTTTGCGGCCCTCGTGCCGCTCGCGGTCCGAATGCTGGACGACGTGCTCGAGGCTACCTACTGGCCGCTCCCGGAGCAACGCGCAGAGGCCGCCGCCAAGCGCCGCATCGGGCTCGGGTTTCTCGGTCTCGGCGATACCCTGGTGATGCTGGGTCTGCGTTACGACAGCGAGGAGGGCAGGGCCTTCGCCGCCCGGGTGGGCCGGGTGCTGCGCGACGCGGCCTATGCCGCCTCGGTGCTGCTGGCTCGGGAAAAAGGGGCCTTCCCCCGCTTCGACGCCGAGTCCTACCTGGCGGGCGGCTTCGCCAGGCGGCTCCCTGAGTCCGTCCGAGAGGAGATCCGGCAGCACGGGCTGCGCAACAGCCATCTCCTCTCCGTCGCCCCCACGGGGACCATCAGCCTCGCCTTCGCGGACAACGCCAGCAACGGCATTGAGCCCGCCTTCTCCTGGACCTATACGCGGCGTAAACGGATGCCCGACGGGGGGCACCAGGAATATCAGGTCGAAGATCATGCCTTCCGGCGCTTCCGGGATGCGGGCGGGGACACCGATCATCTGCCCCACCAATGGGTGACGGCACTCCAGATCTCTGCGCTCGATCACATGCGGATGCTGGAGGCGGTTCAACCCTTCGTCGACAGTGCCATCAGCAAGACGGTGAACGTGCCCGCGGACTACCCCTTCGACGACTTCAAGGGCCTTTATGCGGCGGCCTGGCGGGCCGGGCTCAAGGGGTTGGCGACCTACCGGCCGAACGCCGTCACCGGGGCGGTGCTTGCGGTCGCCGCGCCGACCGTGGCCGCCGCGGAGGCCCGGCAGGACCTGGTGCCCGACCCTGACCGGCGGGTGCGCCTGGAGGAGGTGCCCAAGCCCCCCTTGGCGAGCCTGCGCTGGCAGCACCGCCCGCGCCCGGCCGGGGGCAACCCCGCCTGGTGCTATATGGTGGACCATCCCCTGGGGAGCTTCGCAGTATTCGTCGGCCATATCTCTGACGGAGAGAGCCATCCCTTCGAGGTCTGGGTGAACGGAGCCGAGCAGCCCCGGGGGCTCGGGGCGCTGGCCAAGAGCCTTTCCATGGATATGCGCTCCAACGATCGCGGCTGGCTCGCCCGCAAATTGGAGAGCCTGATGCGGGCGGTGGGAGATGACGCCTTCGAGCTCAAGATGCCCCCGGACGGCGATCCCGTTCGCGTGCCTTCGCTGGTCGCGGGCTTTGCCCGTCTCGTGTACTACCGCTGCGAGGTCCTGGGGGTCTTTGCCCACACGGGTCCGACCCCGGTCCTCGATGCCCTCATGAGTCCCAAGGAACCCAAGACAGGGCCCGACGGGACCATGTCCTGGACAGTGGATGTGCTCAACTCGGCGACCGGCGACGATTTGGTGCTGGGGGTCAAGGAGCTGGT
>JARRNE010000395.1:0-1920 GCA_037385305.1 Chromatiaceae bacterium
CGCCGCTACTACGTGTACCTCAACCTGTTCGTTGCTGGGATGCTGCTGTTCGCGATGGCGGACAACCTGCTTCTCATGTACCTCGGATGGGAGCTGATGGGGCTGTGCTCCTATGCCCTGATCGCCCACTCGTACCGGGACGCCGACAAGGCCCGCTGCGGGCGCAAGGCCTTCGTGGTCACGCGCGTCGGCGATGCCGCCCTTGCCCTAAGCATCTTCCTGCTCTTCACCCATTTCGGCACGCTGGACTTCGGACCCCTGCTCGGCGCCGTTTCCAAGTCCGGCGTCGATACGGGGCTGCTCGGCTGGATCGCTGTCCTGATCCTGATCGGTGCCGCCGGCAAGTCGGCCCAGCTGCCCCTTTCGGTCTGGCTGCCCGATGCCATGGCCGGCCCCAGCACCGTTTCCGCACTCATCCATGCCGCCACCATGGTGACCGCGGGTGTCTATCTGATCGCCCGGCTGCACCCCTTGTTCGAGGCGGTGCCCCAGGTGCTCTGGCTGGTCGCGATCGTGGGTACGGTGACCCTCGTCTATGCGGGGATGGCAGCCCTGGGACAGCACGATATCAAACGGGTGATTGCCTACTCGACCATCAGCCAGATCGGCTACATGTTTCTCGGCCTGGGGGTGGGGGCCTACGGCCTGGCGCTGTTCCACCTGGCTACCCACGCCTGCTTCAAGGCGCTGCTGTTCATGGGCGCCGGGGTGGTGATCAACGCCTACCGGGGCGATCACGACATCCGCAACATGGGCGGCCTGGCCAAGCGCCAGCCCTATCTGCGCCTGGTGTTCCTGGCAGGCTCGCTCGCCCTGGCAGCCGTGCCCTTCATCTCCGCCGGCTTCTACAGCAAGGACCCCATCATCGAGGCCGCCGCGCTGGCGCCCCATGGCGCCCTGCTGTGGTCGCTGGCCATCCTGGGGGCGGTGCTCACCGGCGCCTACGCCTTCAGGCTCTATCTGATGGTGTTCGCCGGTCCCGAGCGGGGCGAGACAGTGTCGTACCGGATGTCTTGGTCCATGGCCCTGCCCCTGGGGTTGTTGGCCGTGGCGAGTCTGACCCTGGGATTCGTCGAGCTGCCCCACGGCTGGCACCTGCCCCCGGGACTCGTCGAGCTGCCCCAGGGCTGGCACCTGCACCAGCTGTGGGGCCCATGGCTGGCCCCGGAGGTCGGTACGCCTGAGCTCCCCCATGGCAGCACCGGCCTACAGCTGCAGCTGGCCGGCATGATCGCCCCGCTGTTGGGCATCGCCCTGGCCTACGCCATCGTGCGCCGGGAGCGAGCCGGCGGCGGCACCAGCAGCGTCCGCCTGCTGGAAGAAGGCTGGTATCTTGATCGGCTCTACGACTTGGTCGTCGTGCGGCCGTATTTTTCCCTGGCCAGGACGCTACGCACCCTGGTCGAGGACTGGTCACTCAACGGTGCCCTTCTGGGCTCGGCGGTCTGGCTGGCCGGCAGTGGCAGCCGTCTGCTGAGCATGACCCAGAACGGCAATGCCGCCCGCTACGCCAGCCTCATGGTGCTGGGTGCGGTGCTCATGGTGGGGTACTTCCTGTGGGTCCGCTGAAGGGTCGGAGATGCTGAGCCTGCTGGTCTTCCTGCCGCTGATCGGCGGCTTTGTGCTCTGGTGGGTGCTCCGCGAGCGCCACGACACGGCGAGATGGCTCACCCTGGGCATCGCCTGCGTGGAGCTGGTGCTGGGACTCGCCCTGTGGTGGAAGTGGGGGCCGGGCTTCTTCATCCGGGAGCAGGCTCCGTGGATCCCCGCGATCGGCATCCACTACCTGCTGGCCATGGACGGGGTGAGCCTGGTGCTGTGCCTGCTCACGGCGGTGGTGACCCTCGCCGCCATCCTCGTGGGCTGGCGGCGGATCCGCGACTGGAACACCTTCGGCCCGCTGCTGCTGGCAGCCGAGGG
>JARRNE010000395.1:1937-10388 GCA_037385305.1 Chromatiaceae bacterium
GCATCATGGGCGTGCTCATGGCCCTGGACCTGGTGCTGTTCTATGTATTCTGGGAAGTGATGATCGTGCCCATCTACTTCCTGATCGCGCTGCGCGGCGGGCCGCGGGCGGGGCCTGCGGCCATGAAGTTCTTCCTGCTCACGGTCGCCGGCTCCCTGTTGATGCTGGTATCCCTGGTGGGGCTCTATCTGGTCCACGGCCAGCACACGGGCAATTACACCTTCGACTACTTCCAGCTGCTGCACACGCCCATGACGAGCAGGCTCAGCCTGGGGCTGATGCTGGGCTTCCTGGCGGCCTTCGCGGTCAAGGTGCCGATGCTGCCGCTGCACATCTGGGCGCCCGATGCCTACTGCGAGGCCGAGCCCCCGGTGACCATCCTGCTGTCCGGGGCCATGGCCAACGTCGGCGCCTACGGCATCCTGCGCCTGTGCCTGCCGTTGTTTCCCGAAGGTGCCCAGGCGTTTGCGCCCCTGGGGATGGCCCTCGGGGCGGCCGCAGTAGTCTACGCCGGCCTGCTGGCCCTGGTGCAGGACGACATGAAGCGCGTGATCGCCTACTCGAGCATCAGCCACATGGGGCTGGTGGTGCTTGGCCTGTTCGCCTGGCAGCTGCAGAGCCTCACGGGGGCCATGTATCTGCTGCTTGCCCATGGCCTCGCGGTGGCCGGGCTGTTCGCCGTGGTGGCCTGCATCACCGACCGGGGCCGCTCGACCGCCCTGGGTGCCATGGGGGGCTGGTTCCGCCCAATGCCGCGCCTCGGCGTGCTGCTCCTGCTGTTCGTGCTGACCAGCGTCGGGCTGCCGGGACTGGCGAGCTTCGTCGGGGAGTTCCTGGTGCTCTCCGGCAGCGTACGCAGCGACCTGCTGTGGGCCGCGGTCGGAACTGCGGGGATCGTGGTGAGCGTGACCTATTTCCTGCGCATGTACGAGCGCAGCATGCTGGGCCCGCTCAAAGAAGACCTGGCACTCCCCGATCTGGGGGCGCGCGAGACCCTGCTGCTGGGCGGCCTGGTGGCACTGGTCTTCTGGCTGGGGCTGTATCCCGCCAGCTTCCTCGATCCGATCAAGGGGGTCACCGCCGGCATCGCCAACCTCGTCGCAGTCGCTCCGGGAGCCATCGCCGAACATGTGGTCCACTGATCTCCTGCTGCTTGCCCCATACCTCATCACCGGCCTCGGGGGGCTGGCGGTGCTGCTGGCGGGCGTGCTGCCGATCCGTGGCCGACGGCATCTCGCCTACGGGTTGACGCTGCTGGTCCTGCTGGCAGCGGCCCTGGCGTGCATCCCGCTCCGCGGCCAGACACACGTCATCCAGGGCCTGATCATCATCGACGGGACCTCCCTGAGCTTCATCGCCCTGTCTGCCGCCGGGGCGCTGGCCACGGTGCTGCTCGCCAGGCACTATGGACCGACCCTGGGCGAGGTCAACGAGGCGTTCTACGGTCTGGTGCTGTTCGCCGCTCTGGGAATGTTCATGCTGGTGTCCACCGAAGATCTCCTGACCGGCTTCCTGGGTACGGAGCTGATCGCGGTCCCCTTGTTCGCGCTCATTGCCTGGCAACCGCGCCGCCCCGGAGCCATCGAGAGCGGTCTCAAGTTCGCGGTGCTTTCGGGGCTGGCCGCCGCGTTCTTCCTGTACGGGATGGCTCTGATCTATGCCGGCGCCGGCACCCTGGACGGCCAGGCCATCGCCGCTGCCGCGGCCGGACCCCATGGGTTCCCCTTGCTGGTCAAGATCGGCGCCGGACTGCTGCTGGTCGCGATCGGATTCGAGCTCGCGGTGGTGCCCTTCCACATGTGGGCCGCCGACATCTATCAGGGGGCGCCGGTCCCGGTCACCGCCTTGCTGGGGACCGTGGGCAAGGTCGCCATGCTGGTGTTCCTCAGCCGCCTGGTCGTCAACCAGATGGCCACGGTCTGGGCGAATTTCGTACCTTTGCTGGCTGCGATGGCCGCCGCCGGCATGGTGGTGGGCAACCTGCTGGCCCTGCGCCAGCAGAACCTCAAGCGCCTCCTGGGATACTCCACCATCGCCCACTTCGGCTACGTCCTGGTCGCGCTGGCGAGCGGCGGCCCCAGCGGCTACCAGGCTGCGCTGTACTACGGCCTGGCCTATACGGCGATGAACATCGCCGTGTTCGGTGTCGTCGCCGCGGTGGCCGGAGAGACGGGAGATCGTGAGGAGCTCGAATCCTACCGCGGCCTCGGGCGCCGCCACCCCTGGCTCGGCCTGGTACTGGCCATCGGGGTGCTGTCGCTGGCGGGTCTGCCGCCTACCGCCGGCTTCTTCGCCAAGCTGCTGGTCTTCTTTGCGGCCCTGCAGAGTGGCGGCTACGGCCTTGCCGTGCTGCTCGCGCTGACCACGGCCGTTTCGCCCGCCCCGACGGCCCGCCTGTCCTTCGGCCCCCGGCTGGTGCTGGCTGGCGCCGCCGCGCTCACCCTTGGCGCGGGCGTCTACGCCCAGCCGTTCCTGTTCCGTTAGCCCCGGGCGGCTGCAGCCCCCAGTTGGCGCCGAGACTCAGGGGGCCTGTGGGCGGGATTCAGCGCACGGCGCGGGTCGTCGTGAGACCCGCCCATCCGTAACGCGAGGCTCTGGGCCGCGCGGACACCCCCAGGCTTTGTATTCGCCGTCAAGGCCGTTCGGCTCTTCACGCAGCACCAGACCCCGCCCGAGGCGCCGACACCAGCCTGGCCTACGACCGCGACACGAACCTGCCCCTCTACGCCAGGTTCCAGGTCCCCGATGTCTGGATCGTCGATATCGCCGGTCGTCACCTGGACATCCATCGGGAACCAGACGGGACACGCTACACGCATCAGTTCCGGGACTCCGATCTCTCCCGAGTCGAGGTGGCCGCCGTGCCGGGTCCCATGCTCGATCTCCGCGGCCTATTCTCAGACCCGGTCAAAGGGCGGCAGCGCGGCGCCAAGCGGTGGACGCGCTTTGCCCGCCGCAGAGCGACCCAGTCGACGAAGGTGTGATTGCGGGACCGCGACGTCTGATGTGCCTGGTTCCTTTCTCGTAACATTCAACCCCGATCGTTTCTTTGGCGCGCTTGGCGCGTTGCGTCCAAGGCGGTCATGCGGACCACTCGATCGCCTGGAAATAGTGAATTCCAGCTGGCGACGACCTCGTTGCTGGCCTGGGCTGCGGATTGACCGAGGGAAGCCGATTCTGCCATAGTCGGCGCTACCGGACGCTGGGAGGGACCACCCATGCTCGCAGGGAAGAGCCGGCCGCCGGGCCGGTCCACCACGACGCCCCGCGGCGAGGCCCACGTGCCAGTCGACACCGACAAGCTCGTCGGTGGCTCCAAGCTCCTTGGCGAGATGCGCGACCTCATTCGCCGCAAGCACTACAGCATCCGCACCGAGCAGGCTTACCTGGAATGGGCGAAGCGGTTCGTGCTCTTCCACGGCAAGCGGCACCCGAAGGAAATGGGCGAGGCCGAGGTCACCGCCTTCCTCAACCACCTCGCCGTGGAGCGCAACGTGGCCGCCTCCACCCAGAACCAGGCGCTCAATGCCCTGGTGTTCCTCTACACCCAGGTCCTGGGCCGCGAGGCGATCGACCTCCAGGGCGTCACCCGGGCCAAGCGCCCGGAGCGCCTGCCCACCGTCTTCGACCGCGGCGAGATAGACGGCCTGTTCAAGCACCTGGAGCACCCACATAGGCTCGTCGCCGCCCTGCTTTACGGCGGTGGACTGCGTCTGCTCGAAGCCCTTCGTCTGCGCATCCAGGACATCGAGCTCGCGCGCTCGCAGATCGTCGTGCGCAGCGGCAAAGGGGCCAAGGACCGCGTGACGCTGCTCCCGCCCCCGCTTGTGAAGCCGCTGCGGGGACAGATGGAGCGAGCAAAGGCCCTCCACGCCGAGGACCTCGCGGCCGGTCTGGGCGAAGTCTACCTTCCCTATGCGCTGGCCAGGAAATATCCGAGCGCGGCCCGGCAATGGGGATGGCAGTACCTCTTCCCTGCCGATTCCACCGCGGTAGACCCACGCTCGGGCAAGGTGCGACGCCACCACCTCGGCGAATCCGCCGTGCAGCGCGCGGTCAAGCGGGCCATCCACGCGGCCGGCATCCGCAAGCACGGCAGCTGCCATACCCTTCGCCATAGCTTCGCCACCCACCTGCTGGAAGACGGCTACGACATCCGCACGGTCCAGGAGCTGCTGGGCCACAGCGACGTGCGCACGACGATGATCTATACGCACGTGATGAACAAGGGGCCGATGGGCGTGCGCAGTCCCCTGACTAAGGTGCCCGGCTTCTAGCCGGGAGGCGGGCCGCAACAACGGGACGACCCATGGACATCAAGGCGACGCTGAAGCCGGGGCAGAAGGGGACCAAGCGGCTCGTGGAAAAGTACGGCGAACGGCTGCTCCGAGTGCGCTACAGATATGATGCCGCATCGGGCAAGCGCCTCACGACCGTTGAGCTCATCGAACAGCAAGGCGAATGGGCGGCCGCGACGCCCGCTGTTCAGAAAGAGCCGCTGCCACCCAGCCGACGGCTCGGGGTACGGGTCGACTATTCGGAGTCCGACCTCCGGGAACAGGTCAAGGCCAGGGGTGCGATCTGGCGACCACGGCAGAAGCTCTGGGAAATGCGCTACGATGACATCGTGGCGTTGGGTCTGGAATCGAGGGTGGTCGCCGAAGATATCCAGGACAACGAGCACGATGCGCAACATATCTAAATGTAGGCACCCATATTTAGATATCTATATGTGGATATCTAGATGTGTATACGCGGTATCTACGTATACACGCATGTATCTACATATAGAGATGTTCACCGGGCCGGCTGCGCCGCCCATTGCATGTTGGACTAAATAAATAGAGGAACAGGAGGCGCCGGCAAAGATAGATTGAAGAATAACCGTAAGGATTAACGCGTCGAAAGAATAATAAATGGATGAAAGAATCGAAAAAAGCCACAAAATACGCCGAAAGCACAAACGCGATGAGTCAGCGAATCGGCCGAAACGATCCGTGTCCTTGTGGCAGTGGAAAGAAATACAAGAAGTGCTGTCTGGAAAGCAGGGAAGGCGATCCCATGGAGGGCGCGACTTGGATTGACGAGGAAGGGATGCACCTGGTGGGCAAAGGTAGGCGGCCCTCGCTAGAAGAGCAGGAACGGTTGACCGAGGCGTATCAACGGAACATCCGAAAGAGCCCGCTGTGGAAAAAGATGATCACGGAACATGGCAAAGAACAAGCGGAAAAGATGCTCGAGGAGTTCCAGGTAGAGGTGCGTTGAAGGCGTTGGCGAAAGGGCGAATCGGGGATGGAAAACCCGGCTCGCGGGATTGCGCCGCGACCTGTCGGCCATGAGCAACGGGCCTGCAACAGAGTACGAGATCGCCCGGGAGTTCCCGCCCGAGCCGCCGGAGATTCGGCTCGAGGTCGCCGATGTCTTCCGCGCATACGGCGCCGACTATCGGGAGAAGCACAATCTCAGCGCTGCGCAGCTCGCGGCCATGGAGGCCATCGAGAAATGCCGCACCACCGCCCTTGGCGGACACGTCGACCAATGCGAGCACTGCGGCCACACCGAGATCAGCTACAACAGCTGTCGCAACCGCAACTGCCCCAAGTGCCGCGGCAGTCAGCGAGCGGCTTGGGTCGATGCCCGCGAGCTGGAGCTGCTGCCGATCCAGTACTTTCACCTCGTCTTCACCCTGACCCACACCCTGCTGCCCCTGGCCCGTTACAACCCGGATCTCGTCTACGGCCTACGGCCTGCTGTTTCAAACCGCTGCCGAGACCCTGCAGACCTTCGCCGGCAACCGCTGGGACGGCAAGCTCGGCATCATCATGGTCCTGCACACCTGGGGGCAGACCATGAATGATCACCCGCACGTGCACTGCATCGTCACCGGCGGGGTGTTGAAGAACGACGGTAGCGCCTTCGTGCGCGCCCCGAAGAACTTCCTGTTTCCGATCCGGGCCCTCTCCCCGGTGTTCCGGGAGAAATGTATCGACGCCCTGCAGGCGCTGAAGAACAACGGCAAGCTGAATCTGCGCGGACAGCCGGAGCTGGCCAGCGATGCGGGCTGGCAAGGACTCCTGGCCAAGCTGCGCAGCCACGCCTGGGTGGTCTATGCCAAGCAGCCCTTCGCCGAGCCGGGGCACCTGATCCGCTATCTGGGGCGCTACGTCAACCGCATCGCCATCGCCAATCACCGCATTCAAAGCATCGCAGACGGCATCATCCGCTTCACCTACCTCGACAACCGAGCGCCGCAAGAGCCGGTCGAAAAGATCCTGCCTCTGCCCGCTGACGAGTTCATCCGCCGGTTCCTCTCTCACATCCCGCCGCCGCGATTTCGCCGCATCCGCTATTACGGCTTCCTGGTCAACAGCCAGCGCAAGGACAAGCTCACCACCTGCCGCAAGCTACTGGATCTGCCCGCTCCCGAGCAGCCCTACATCGCCGACATGGATGCCTTCCTGACCAAGCAAGGCATCGACCACAGCCTGTGCCCAAGCTGCGGCGAAGGAAAGCTGCGCACCATCTACCTTGTGCTTTCCTTTCACGACCCGCCCGATGGCTTCTTGCAGGCCGCCTGAGATGATCCGCTCCGCATCCATTCGCGGCCACGGAGGCTACTCCCTGCGCCCGGGCCGGAAAAATGTCAGGACTTGGCCCTCGCGGCACCTGGGCAACGCCATCTCCGCTCAACACCATGCCGAAAAGCACCGGCCTTTGCTCTCCTGCGCCCGCCTGACGTTGCCAAACCCCACGTTGACACCCCTGCCTGACGGCGCTCAAACTCCATAGGCCACTACAACCGGGCCGACCGCGGTGCAAATCGGCCCGTCCAACAAGGCGTTCGAGCTGACAACCGGCGCTCCGTGCAACTGGCGACACCGTGGCATAGGCAACCCCCGAGGGGACGGGTAACTCTGTGCCGTTAATGCCGGTCGCAGCTCAACGCTAACGTTAGGCGCAGCAACTCATGAAGAAACTTCGCGTCTATCTTGATACCTCCATAATCGGTGGATGCTTCGACCATGAATTTGAAGAATGGTCAGAAGCGCTAATCGAGGATTTTCGAAACGGTCGATATCTTGCTGTCCTATCAAACGTAGTCGCGAAAGAGATTGAAGCCGCTCCGGATTTTGTTCGGGACTTGTACACGGAAATACTTGCGCTTCCGGCGGAAGTGGTAGAAGTTGACGAGGAAACCTTAACTCTGGTTGAGCAATACGTGGAACATCGTGTGCTAAGTCAACGGTTCATGGATGACATGTTGCATATTGCATTGGCAACAATCGCAGAAGTTGACGTCCTTGTAAGCTGGAATTTCAAACACATCGTTCGTCTTGACAAAATTCGCACATTCAATGCAGTTAATTTGGAACAAGGGTACAAACCCCTGACGATATATTCTCCACGAGAGGTTATCAGTTATGACCAAGAATAGAGATTTTCATTCGGTTGAGTTTTTCCGAAAAGTTCGTGATGAACATGCCTCTTTGCTGCGTGGTAAGCCCCAAGAAGAAATCATAGCCTTTTTCCGTGACCAAAAAGCGCCTAACAAAAGAGTCAACCCGACCGCAAACCGCGCATCGAGCTCACGGCCTATTTAACGTTCTGGTGCAAACGCGGTTTGCGGCGGGTTACTCATGTCGTTAGGGCAAAAACGAGAAAGGTTCTGAGCAAGAATGGAAGAGTCGTATCATTATCCGCCAGAAGTGATAAATCTTCTCGTCGATACAGTGCCTTTATTATGTGGATCAAAGAATGATGTTTTGGTGTTCTTTCGTGGGGCGGGCGTATCTTAGTCAATCATGTCCGATTTGTATCGACGCGTCAGCGTCGACAGAGAAAACATCAATAAATATGAAATAGCCAGAACGGTAATACAACGGATTAATGAAAAAGGTGATTCGGCATTACGAACAAGAAGAGAAGTTGTAAAGAGGGTCGTGGAGTTTGAAGATTTCTCGACATGCTGGCCCAATGATCAATTAAAAGCCAAGGGCTTGGTTGGGGAACTGAGGAGAGTTGTCAATGTCAAGGATTCCTTCACAAGAATGTCCAATGAAAGAGAACGAGAAAAACAAGAACGAATAAAGGCGCGAGAAAAGGAAATTGCAGAAAAACGCAAAAGGCAAGAAGAGATTGAAAAAATCAAAAGCGATTTCTACGCTCTTTTCGGTCTTGAAAATGAACCCCAGAAGCGCGGCAAGCATCTTGAAAAAGTATTAAACGCACTATTTTCATCATATGGCATTTTTGTAAAAGAGGACTTCAAGCGAGTTGATCCAGATGGCGCAGGAATAATTGAGCAAATTGATGGTGTTGTCGAATTAGCTGGGCATATTTACTTGGTCGAAATGAAATGGGTTAAGGAACCTATCGGAGTAGAAAAACTCTCACAGCAACTTGTAAGAATATATGGCCGCCATGATGCAAGGGGGTTGTTTATTGCGTCTG
>JARRNE010000396.1:0-3630 GCA_037385305.1 Chromatiaceae bacterium
TAGACGACGGGGGCGAGCAACCGATAGTGCGACAAGAAGAGTCTACGCCTATCGCACCCACGCTGTTGTTCTTCACCCTGATCCGCAAATCACCGGCCCTTTTGGGGAGGAGACTCGCACCGGTGAATCCTCTTTTTGGTGAAGCAAACTGAGGGAGAGCAGTTCCCGGAGTTCTCAATCGCCTCACCGCTGTTCCTGTGCGCCATGGCTGCGGCACAATCGAGCAACCCGTTCCCCCCAAAGAGAAGGCCCGCCACGGGTGTCACCGTGCGGGCCAATGGCCGATGCAACTGCGTTACGCATGCCCTTACACCGGCGCGGAGTACGTTAGCCAACAGGCCTGGCAAGAGGCAAGCCTTCCACGCTGTCCATTGCATCCTCAGGACGGGTGTCACTTCGCCCGCCACGGCACCTATGAGCGAGCCTCCCCGCGGGGCACGCGGGTGGCGCGCTGGTACTGTCGGGAGGGGCGCTGCACCTTCAGCTTGCTGCCCGACTGCCTGGCCGCCCGCCTCTCGGGCACCTTGAGCGAGGTCGAGGCGCTGGTGCGCGCGGCCGAGCAGGCGCCGAGCCTGGAGGCACTGTGCGCGAACGAGCGCCTGGAGATTGAGCTGCCTGGGGCCTTGCGCTGGGTGCGCCGGCGGGTGCAGGACGTGCACGCGAGCCTGCTGACGCTCAAGGGTCTGCTGGGCGAGCCGTTCGTGGCCGTGGCGCCGACGCTCGCGGCATTCAGCGCCCCTCTCGGGGTGAGCGAGGTGCTGGTGGCGTTGCGCGGGGTCGCCGCGCCCTGGCTGGCGCAGCTGCCCGCGCCGCTCGGATTCCGGCCCCGGTGCCGTGGGCGGGGGAAGGTGGGCGAGGACGTCCAACAGGATGCGGGACCGGACCCGCCGCGGTTGGAGGCGTAGCGTCGCGGGCGCAGGCAATCGGCCTGTGTCATCCGGAGTCAGCGCCCCATGAACGCCCCCCACACCGACCGTCAGCAAGAGATCGCCCTGTTTCGCTACGGGGTGATTGCCGAGCTCGTGCAGTGGCCCAAGGAGACCAAGGGTCTCTATGAAGCCATCGAGGCCAAGGCCGAGCGCGAGTACAGCATCCCCGGCAGCACCCGCACCCGCATCGCCGCCGAGACCATTCGCGATTGGCTCAAGGCCTACCGGCGCGGCGGCTTCGCGGCGCTGCTGCCCAAGTCCCGTGCCGATCGCGGGCAGGCGCGCCATCTGCCGCCGAGCGTGGTGGAGGCGTTGCTTGCCACCAAGGAGGGCAAGCCGCAGCTGTCGGTGCAGTTGCTCATCCGCGAAGTGCGCCAACGCCCCGAGGTCCCGCCCGATCTGCCGCTGCCGCCCGCGACGGTGCACCGCCTGCTCGCCCGTCATGGCCTGATGCAGCGCACCAAGACGGGGAGCGAGACGCAGGATCGGCGCCGCTTTGCCTTCGAGCAGGCCGGGGAGCTATGGATGAGTGATGTCATGCACGGCCCCGCCGTGGTGGTCGGCGAGCGCGTGAAGCGCAAGACCTACCTGATCGCCTTCATCGACGACGCCACGCGCGTGATTCCACACGCCGCTTTCACCCTGGCGGAGAACACGCGCGCCTTTCTGCCCGTGCTCGAGCAGGCGATCCTGCGGCGCGGGCTCCCGAAAAAACTTTTCGTTGACAATGGGGCCAATTACCGCTCCAAGCACCTGGCCCTGGTCTGCGCCAAGCTCGGCATCGCGCTGATCCATGCCCGACCCTACCAGCCCCAGGGCAAGGGCAAAATCGAGCGCTGGTTCAAGACGGTCCGGGCGCAGCTGCTGACCCGGCTCACCGACGCCGATGTGGCCAGCCTCACGGCGCTCAACCGCCGCCTCGCCGGCTGGATCGAGGGGGAGTATCACCACAGCCCGCACCGCGGCCTCGAGGGCGCCACGCCGCTGGAGCAGTGGGCGCGTACCGGCGCGGGCGTGCGCTTTCCCGAGCCCGACGTCGATCTGGCCGATCTGTTCCTGCAGGAGGCGGTGCGCAAGGTCCAGAAGGATCGCACCGTCAGCCTCAATGGGGTGGTCTACGAGGTCGATGCCGCCCTGGTCGGGGAGAACGTCACCCTGCGCTTCGACCCCAGCGCACCGCCCGAGCGCCCGATCCAGGTCTGCTTCCAGGGGCAACGCCTGGCGCTGGCACGTCCGGTCGATACCTATGCGAACTGCTTCGTCAAGCGCGATCGCCCCTCGCGCACCCTGGCCGCGGATGGCCCCGCACCTGCCCCGGCGCCCTCAGGCTTGCGCCTGCGCGAGCTGCCCACGGGCGATGACGACACGCCGGAGGGACGCTGATGTACCGCAAGCACTTCGCCCTCACTGCCTTTCCTTTCGATCTGAGCCCACCACCGGATGCATTGTTCGCGGCCGCCAGCCTCACCGAGGCGCAGGCGCGTCTGAAGCATCTGCTGGAGCTGCGCGCCATCGGCCTGGTCACCGGCGAGGCCGGCTCGGGCAAGACCACGGTCTGTCGCAAGGTCGCCGCCGATCTGCATCCGGGACTCTATCGGGTGTTCTACATCCCCCTCTCCACCGGCAACGTCATGGACATGTACAAGAGCATCGCCTGGGAGCTGGGCCTGGCGGTGGAGCGCAACCGCGCGGCGGCCTTCCGCACCATCCGCACCGAGGTTACCCGCCTCACCCTGGAGGCCAAGCAGCGTCCGGTGCTCATCGTCGATGAGGCCCATCACCTGCGCAATGACGTGCTCGAGGATCTAAGGCTCCTGACGAACTATCAGATGGACGCCGACAATCGCCTCTGTCTGCTCTTGGTCGGACTCACGGAGCTGCGCCGGCGCCTGAGCATGGCGGTGCATGAATCCCTCGCCCAGCGCATCGTGGTGCGCCATCACTTGAGCGGGCTGACCCGCGAGGAACTGCCCGACTACCTCAGCCATCGCCTGCGCCTCGCCGGCTGCGAGCTGCCCCTGTTCGAGCCGCCCGCCATCGAGGCGCTGTTCCAGGCCACCCAGGGCATGCCGCGTAAGGTCAATCGCTTGGCCCACTACGCGCTCACCAGCGCCGCGCTCGCGCAGGCCCGCCAGGTCAGCGCCGAGCATGTGCAAACCGCCCGTGAGGAGGTCGCTCCATGACGCAAATCCCCGCGCCCTTCACGCTCCCCCTGCCCAACACCTGGACGCCCGAGCAGGCGTGGTTCGTTCATGCCCTCCTCGAGGACCTGATCGAGCAGATCGAAGCGCACTATGGCACTGCCGTGCAGCGCTGGCTCAGTGACTTGGACGCCGAGGAGCAGGCCTACCGTGAGCAGCAGGGCGACCTCTTCGAGGACGACTTCGACGATCCGCTGCCCTTCTGACTGATCCCCAGCCCGGCGGGCCACCACCCGCCGGCTATCGCCCGCCGCCCCACAGCGCCCGCCGCCTCCACGTCACCGACCCGCACCCGACGGCGGCTGTCCATCGGCTCACGCTCTTCCACCTGCTGGCGCTGCTTCACCGGGGGGCGTAGCGCGGGAATGACCCGCGTATTCCGCGCGAAATAATTCGAAAACATGGCGGTGAAAGAAAGTGAGAGCTAACACACTGCCCCAGGCGCATCGTCGCCGCTTACCGAAGTACCCGGTCCCAGTGGTCTTGCTCGGACGATTGGC
>JARRNE010000397.1:0-3626 GCA_037385305.1 Chromatiaceae bacterium
ACCACCTGTATCTCCTGTGGCGCTGGAATGACTGCTGCGCGACCTTCTGAGCGGTTGTCGCTCGGCTTCGACCGTCACGGCTGGCCGATGCGGGTCGTCACCGGCCTGCTCTGCATCCACGGCCTGGGTGCCCTGGGCACTGGCCTGGGGCGATGCGGTCAGCGACGCGGGGCGGGCGGCGCAGGGGGAGGGTAGGGCGCTGGCCAACGCTGTAACCCTGCCGCAGGTCAACGGCAACAGCCTGACGCTCTTCCCCGGCCAGCCCGACCAGACCCAGCTCGACTTCGACACGGTCTTCCCTGGCTCCACGGGTGGCAACCGCGCCGACTACACGAGCCTCTTCGGCGATGACCTGGGTGTGGTGAACGCCGGCCGCGCGGCCCAGAGCGATCTGCTGCTGGACGACTCGGCGACCGGCGCCGCCTACCAGACCCTGCGCGGCAGCGTGGACCGCTCCCGGCCGGACATGCTCAACGATCCGCTTTGGTCCCAGACCGACGACGTGCTGGACAACTTCGAGGACCTGGCCGCCAGCTTCGCCGACTGCAGCCTCGACACCCCCGTCACCGAGGGCGAGCGCCGCACCCACATGCCGGAAATCCGCACCTGCGAGCGGGTGGCGGACTACTCCGGGGCCTGCGACATCCGCCACGCCTATACCATCGAAGAGATCCTGGAGAACGGGTCCGGCGGCAGCTTCGCCGCGTGCGGGAACGGCTGCATCCTCTGGACCGTGGGCCAGGCCTTCCCCACGGGTCCCTGCTATCAGGAGCTGACGGGCACGAAGCGGGTCCTCAAGCCCGAGGCCATCCTCAGCGCCCAGATCGAGGACCTCTGGTACGAGGACTATATCGCCGGGCTCTGGATCGACGGGGTGAATCACTACTCGCACATGGCCGGCGAGTGCGAGAACGACGATTCCCCCACGGTCTGGCTCGGGCACGATGTCAGCGCCTACTTCAAGACGGCGGGGGAGAAGCGCGTCCTGCTCGCCCTGATCCAGGGCGGTAGTCAGGGCGGCGGAATCGTGCGCATCCGCATCCGCTTCGACTCCTCCAAGGCCCTGGTGGCCGACGCTTGGGAGGACGACCCCGCCTGTCTCGATCTGGTGCGGGCCATTGGCGACGGGGCCTGCGATGGTCCCATCCAGTGCGCCGCCATGCCGGCCCTGACCGATGGCTGCATCCCCATCACCGGCGGGAGCATCTGTGCCGGGGACCTGCGGCCCTCGCCGGTGCCCGGGATCTCCAGCTTCTGCCGAAACATCACCGTGAGTGCCGACTGCTCCGGCTTCTACCAGGGTCAGATGGACTGCTGGACCGACCCCCAGGGGGTGCTGCGCTGTCCCTACAACCACGGGGGCGTGGAGACGGACTGTACCGCCCTGGAGGACGACCCCAACTGCGGCTTCCTCTCCAGCAGCTGTGTCAAGTGCGCCCAGGGCGAGAGCGGGCTCTGCTACGTCTTCGAGGAGCGGTGGGACTGCGGCACCCTCCACGGTATCCCGGTGCTGGAGCGGACCTCAAGCATGGACTGTGCGGGTCCCGTGCGCTGCATGGGGGAGGACTGCCTGGACGCGGCCGAGGAGCAGTCGGGCGACTTCGCCAAGGCCGCCGCGGCGTTGCAGGCGGCGCAGATGGCTGCCTCGGATATGGACTGATCGCGGTGATCCTGATCCAGTTGATCTGGACCTGCGAGGAGGAGTTCGAGCTCGGGGCCAAGCGGGAGCTCCGCTCCTGCCACGACGTGGGTTCCTACTGCAAATCGAAGATCCTGACCGCCTGCATCGAGCGGCGTAAGGCCTACTGCTGCTTCAACACGCCGCTCGCGCGCATCCTGAACGAGCAGACCCGCCCGCAGCTGGGGCGAGGCGGACAGCCCGGACTGCCGGGGGCTCGCGGTCGGGGACCTCGCGCGGGTGGACTGGAGCCGGGTGAACCTGGACGAGTGGCTGGCCATCCTGGCTGAGACGGGGCATTTCCCGACCGTCGATAGCCTGAATCTGGATGCCCTGACAGGCACCGGTAGCGCGCTCGACGTGTCCGGCGCGAGACCGGATGCCGCCGCGCGCAGTCAGACCCGATCGGATGGGCTCGACAGCGACTCGGCGCGCCGGGAGGCGGAGACGGAGCTGTGGGAGTTGACGTTGCCGGCGCTGCCCTAAGTAGACACGGCTCTGGGCGGTCCCTCGGCGTCTGCTGGCAAGAATCAGTCCGAACGGCCTCCGAAAGTGCGGAGCGACTGGCCCTGGGTCATCTCGGCCCTCTCCCAAATCTCTTCACTATTCCCGCGAGCGATATCACGCGCCCGGCGTTGCATCGAGGCTAAGCGGCGTCTGCACCGGGTGGCTGCCACCGGCTTTGAAGCTTACGGGCAACGTTTGTAGAATCCACGCAACGTGACGCCTGTGGTCTTGGTGCTGGGGATGAGTCCCCCGGGGCAGCCATGATTCGATTCTTCCTCAAAGAGCGAATCTCCGACTTGGAGTTTCGGGAGGAACGACGTGTAACGCTGGATGAGATCTCCGCCGCGACAAGAATACACCGCAGCACCCTGTCCAAGATCGCCAATAGGAAGGGCTACAACTGCACCACCGACAACCTGGACAAGCTGTGCGCCTTCTTCGGGTGCCGAATTGAGGAGCTGCTGGAGCACATTCCCACCACCCCCGACGCAGGGACCTGAACGCGTCATGGCCGATAACGAAGTCTCCCTGTTCGATCCACAGTCCCA
Organism: Chromatiaceae bacterium; assembly: GCA_037385305.1. Lineage (GTDB taxonomy): Bacteria > Pseudomonadota > Gammaproteobacteria > Chromatiales > Chromatiaceae > JARRNE01. The sequence goes on from JARRNE010000397.1 coordinate 2,734, forward strand.
GCAGGAGGGCAGGCGTATGGTTCCTCCCTCCGACTTGGATGGCCTTCTTACCGCACAACTCTTGGTTGCCTGGGCAGGCGAGAAGGGCGAGGAGCGGCGCCTGGGGTGGTGGGACAGCGACCTGACCGGCGAGCTGGGCGGCGAAGACTTATTCCAGCAGCTCCTGCCCGAGACTTGGGCCTGGGCCACACTGCAGGCGGCCCGCGCCGCGGCGATCCGGCGCGATGCGGCGGTGCGTGCCGGTGACCATGACCCGGAGGGCATACTCACTCTGTTCGCTCAAGGCTTTGCCATCGACGAGCTGATCGAGGAGCGCCTGCGGGACCTGAAGCAATCGGGACAGCCCCCCGTAGATGCCTTGCCCGCCCTACGCGAGATCATCGACAAGTCCTGGAGCCGGGAGCGCTTCGCCGAATGGCTCGACGGCTTCGACGCGCCCGAGACCGAGGCGACACCGATTGGCCGGCGTATCAAGGGCCCATTGCCGGAGGGACTGGACCGACGTGTCCAGAAGCTACTGGGCGCGCTCAAACCGCTCGCCGAGCGCTATCCCCTTCCTCACTATCGGAGAGCGGCGTGAGCGAATCGGTTCCGGAGTGCGGCACTCTCCATACCCGCCTCCTCAAGTGCACCCTTGAGGTCGATCACTCCCGCGCCTATTGGCAGCGAATGGCGGGCAGATCCGCCCCGGCTACCGCGCGAGAAGCGCATGAGGAGTTCTGGTTCGGTGCGCGTAGCCTGGGGCGGACCGGTGTCCTGCTCACCAATTTCCGCGCGCGGTTCGACGCCTTCCCCAACGCGCTTGACGCCCTCGGCATGTGGGAAGACATGGATCCCCGGGCGCGACGACTGGTCTGTCACTGGCACCTTCAGCTATCCGATCCCCTCTATCG
>JARRNE010000398.1:0-4477 GCA_037385305.1 Chromatiaceae bacterium
GCCGAGCGCCGCGCCGAGGATCCCGAACATCTGCGCAGGGTGCCGGGCGGGTGCATACTGTTTCAGGACGTGACCCAGCTCGACATCTCCGCGACCGGCATCCGGGCCTTGGTGACCAGATGCCTCAGTCCGCGATTCCTGCTTCCCGACCGCGTCCTGGAGATCATCGAGCGGGAGGGACTCTACCGTTTGGGGGACCCACCTTGAGAAAGGAGACCGCATGCAGCTCGAGCAATTGAAGCAGTTGGTTCTCGATACCCTAAGCGACACGAAGGCGAAGGATGTGTGCGTCATGGATGTCCGGGGCAAGACCGCTGTGACGGACTATATGATCGTCGCCTCGGGGACATCTGATCGGCATGTGAAGGCAATCGCCGAGACCATTGCATTTCGCGCCAAGGAAGCCGGTCAACCGCCGCTCGGGACCGAGGGGCTAAAGGAGGGCGAGTGGGCCCTGATCGACCTCAACGGGGTCGTGGCACACGTCATGCTGCCCAAGGTGCGGGACTATTACAACCTGGAGCGCCTCTGGTCGCCGCCCGCCGCTGTTCCCAGGGCGGCAGCGGTTCGGTGTCCGTGATCTTGCCCGGTGGATCGGTTCGACCGCATCTTCGAGCTCAATCGCATCCTGCAGAGCGCTCGTCATCCGGTCTCCCGCCGTCGTCTTCAGGAAGAGCTCGAGTGCTCCCGGGCCACCATCAAGCGTTTGATCGAGGACATGCGCCTGTATCTGAATGCGCCCATCGTCTACGACCGGGAGCGCAACGGCTACTGCTACGACCAGAAGGGGGGAGAGATGTACGAGCTTCCCGGCCTCTGGTTCAATCCCTCGGAGCTGCACGCCCTCCTCTCCGTGCAGCAGCTCTTGGCAAGCGTACAGCCCGGCCTGCTGGATCCGCACCTGAAGCCCCTCCAGAAGCGCATCGACGACCTCCTGCGGCTGCAGCACACAGGCTCCACCGGACTCATCGGTCGTGTCCGAATCCTTCAGCGGCTGCGCTATTACAACCGCGCGAGCGAGCAGCGCCTGGAGCGGGAGGTTTCCCCGCAGCGGCTCACCTATTATCGGGACAACTGGTACCTCGATGCCTGGTGCCATCTGCGCAACGGACTGCGCACCTTTGCCCTCGACGCCGTCGATGCGCTGGAGGTGCTGGAGATCCCTGTCGTCGAGGTCCCGCGAGGAGAGCTCGATGCCCACTTCACGGCTTCCTATGGCATCTTTGCGGGAGAGCCAACAGGGATGGCGGTGCTCCGGTTTGATGCCCATCGGGCCCGTTGGGTCGCGAAGGAGCGCTGGCATCGCGACCAGCAAGGGTGCTTGTTGGCCGATGGCAGCTACGAGCTCAAGGTGCCCTACAGCAGCCCCCTTGAGCTCATCATGGATGTGCTGAAGTATGGCCCGGATGTAGAGGTGGTGGCGCCGGAAGAGCTGCGCACCGCCGTTGCGCAGCGGCTGCGGGCGGGGGCGGACCGCTATGGTTCCCGTGGAAGCTGCGCCCAGCGCTCCCTGTCTCCCTCGCCCTCCGGGAGAGGGCCGGGGTGAGGGAAACGGCCTTGGTGGCAGCGACTTGCATTCTCTGCGGTGGCGCTGGCGCCACGGCCGTTAGGCCAAACCCGTCCGTTCGCCCGACGTCCAAGGTTTGGCCGTGAGGCTGGAATGATGGCCGGGCGTCGGCCCTTGGTATCCCTCGCGGCGGCCATGGCGGAGAACCGGGTGATCGGCCGCGCCAACCAACTCCCCTGGCATCTCCCCGCCGACCTTGCCCATTTTCGGCGTATCACCATCGACAAGCCCATCATCGTGGGGCGGCGCACCTGGGAGTCGTTGCCGGGGCTGCTGCCACGCCGCACTCACATCGTGGTGAGCCGGGACCGATCCTATCGGGCGCCGGGGTGTGTGGTCGTGGGGTCTCCTGCTGAGGCCGTCGCCGCCGCTTGCGAGGCGCCGGAGGTCGTGGCCATCGGCGGGGAGTGCCTCTACTGTGCCATGCTGCCCATGGCGCGCCGGATGTACCTGACGCTGGTGTCGGCAATCATTGACGGCGATGCCTACTTTCCCGCTTGGGACCCCACAGAGTGGCGGGAGGTGTCTCGGGAGCTGCGTCCGCGGGACGAGCGCAACCTCTATAACCTGACATTTCTCACCCTGGACCGCCGGGATTCTGGACCCCAGCCATTGGGACCACGCGACTGACTCCGGCGCAATCGACCGAGATCGGCTCGATGGGACGCTGCTTGTGCACCCGAATGGCGGTCAATTGGCCACCCCACAGGCACCCGGTGTCCAGGGACCAGACGTTCTCCTCAGCGCGGTATCCCAAGGTGGACCAATGACCACAGATGATGCGCACCTCCCGTGTGGCGCGACCCGGCGCCAGGTACCAGGGCATTAGATTGGGGGGTTGGGTTCCGGGAGCGCCCTTTTCCTTCAGGGATACATTTCCATCCGCATCGCAGTAGCGCAGTCGGGTGAAGCAGTTGGTTATGAAGCGCAGGCGCTCCATGCCGGTAAGGGCCTCCGACCAGCGACTCGGCTCATTGCCGTACATGGCGTGCAGGTAATCCGCACAGTCAGGTCCGCGGAGGGCGGCTTCCAGCTCCCTGGCGCAGCCCAGAGCAGCGGCCAAGTCCCATTGGGGCGGCAGGCCTGCGTGGATCATCGCGAAGCGCTTGCGCTCATCGTAATGCATGAGAGGACGATGGCGCAGCCAGAGAAGGAGCTCCTCGCAGTCCGGGGCCTCAAGGACCTCGGGCAGGTTGGTCTTCTTAGCGTGGCTTTCGTTACCGGCACCGAGGGCGAGCAGGTGCAGATCGTGATTGCCGAGGACGACGACGGCCCCGTCTCCAAGGCTCTTGACGAACCGCAGCACCCGCAGGGAGTCGGGTCCGCGGTTGACGAGATCCCCCGCCAGCCACAGCTTGTCCTTTGCGGGATCGAATCCCAGGCGATCCAGCAGCCGGCGCAGCTCGTCGTAGCAGCCTTGGATATCGCCGATTGCGTAGGTGGCCATGGGGGCGCGTCTCTTGCGGCTAGCCCGGCCCCGGCTCCTGACGGGCGCAAGCCATGTCCCGATACAAACGCGGGATCAGTGCAGACTGGTCGGCGTGGCCAGGGAGAAAGGGGGTATGGGGGCTTCGAACCGGGTACCGTCGTCAGCGATCATCTCGTAGTTGCCCCGCATGCTACCCACCGGGGTCTCGATCATGGTGCCGCTGGTATATCGAAAGCTCTCGCCTGGTCTCAGGTGGGGCTGCTCGCCGACGACGCCCCTGCCGCGGACCTCCTGGACCTTACCCTCCGCATCCGCTATGAGCCAATGCCGATTCAGGAGCCTTGCGGCCTCCACGCCGGCATTATGGATGGTTACCGTGTAGGCGAAGACATACCTTCGCGCCTCTGGATCGGATTGCTCCCGAAGGTAACTCGCCAACACATTCACCTGGATTTGATAGCGAGGCTTCTCGGCGGACTCCATATCGAGCTCCTGTTTGTCAGTACGGAAGATGCGGCTGCCCAGGCTTGAATACAACGCGCCTCCCGGACTGGCATAGACCCGTTACGATGAAAGTCGCGCGTAGCGCGCTCCCTGTCACCCTCGCCCACCGGGAGAGGGCCGGGGTGAGGGAAACGGTCATGGCGGCAGCGACCGACTTTGTCCCGTATTGGTTCTCTGGGGTGGCGCTGACGCCATGGCCGTTAACCGGTGTCGGGCGCGCTCCCTCGAGGCCCCTCGCTGGTACCTCCCATGTCTCCGATTCGTGACCTGCGCGGCAGTTTTTCACGGTTTGGCAGCAGACAAGAATTCGTTTAGTAGCGATAATTTGCAGGCGGCTCTCCGTTGTTTCGCGGGTGCCTGGGACTTTTTGATCGGTGCGTTGGCCTTTCCCGCGTTATCAAAGTGTTGTACACTCTTTTTCGACAAGTCCTAAAGCCGTCCGTGCCGTCGACGCGTCTCATGAACGCAAAACGCTGCCGCCGTAAGCCTGATCTCTTCTCTGTGCTGCTGCTTGTGGTTGCGTTGGGTATGTCCGTGACCTTGGCATACCAGATCAACGTGTACTACGGCGGCGACCAGGTTCCGATCGCCACCCAGTCACCATCGGCGGGCGGGTTCGGCGGATAGAGGCCCACCATAGCCTCAAAGAGAGGCTGGAGTCTCACGAAGCTCCCTCAGCTTCTGGTTGAGGGTTCGCTATCCGCTTGACGATCGCCCAAGTCCCGCAAACGCCCCCCGCATAGGGCCCCGCTGATGGCCGTGAAACCAAGAGTTGGAGTGATTGGAGTAGGCTACCTGGGCCGTTTCCACGCTCTGATCTACTCCCGCATGTCGGAGGTGGATCTTGTTGGGGTCGCGGATAGTGATGCCGAGCGGGCCCGCAGCGTGGCCTCAGAGATTGGCAGTCCGGCCTTCTCGGATCCGAACGACCTGCTCGGGATGGTGGATGCAGTCAGTGTCGTGGTCCCTACGAGCGC
>JARRNE010000399.1:0-4636 GCA_037385305.1 Chromatiaceae bacterium
CAGGGCCAGAACCAGGATTCCCAGCGCGTCTTGCATGGACCGTGTCAGCCCCGGCGGATAGACGAGGGGGACGATGTAGTGATCGACGAAACCGCCGGGATAGCCTGATTCTCCGGCGGCCTCCCGAAGCGCGTTCTCCCAGGGAGTCAGCGGGCAGATGATGGAGCCCGCGAGCTCGATCAGGGCGCCCCAGGCCACCGCCGGCAGGTGCAGCCAGGCAAGGCGCGGCCAGCGCAGCACCAGCAGCCCTCCCAGGGCGACGAACAGAATGAACCCGAGGTGCAGCAGGACGACGAGGTCGGCGGCAAGGGCGGCAGTCACGGAGCCGAGTCCGCGCTGGGGCAGGGCTTCATCGGCCCGCTGTTACCGCCGGAGCCGGTACAAGAGGTAGGGAGCGACCGTGACCCAAGCGGGGATCAGGACCCAGAGCCGGCCCGCGGTCAGGTCATAGTCCGCCAGCAGGTCGCCCCATGGATGGCCCGCCAGGTAGTGGCCGAAGCCGAGCTCGAAGGCAAGGGTCAGCGCGAGCCAGACGAGTCCGACCGCCCACGCCTGGCGGGCCGAGGCGGGTGGTCGGCGCCGGATTACCAGCCAGATGTAGAGGGCCAACAGCAGAATCAAGGTCAGCGTGGAGAGCTGATGGGCTGCAAGCGGTTCCATGTACGCTGAATACCAGAGGTCCCGCAGAGATCCATTCAGGATCGCGATGACCACCATGGGCAGCCACGCCAGCAGGTAGAACCTCACATTGGCCTCGCGTTGGTTCCCGGTGCCACTGACCGCCCCGCGGTTTGCTCTGTCACACTCCGGTCGTCCCGAGGGCCGTCGCATTGCGCTGCCATGATATGGCCGTCGGCGCGGGAGAGGCCAATGCCCGGAACCGGCGCCTGCAAGACGAGCACGGCTCCCACATCGGCGGCCCCGGAGCTACCATCACAAGGGCATTGCTCCGCGGTTCCGCTCACACCATTCGTCGCAAGCGAGAAGCAGGAGGGCAGACGTGAAGCTCTATGACTATCCCTGTTCCGGAAACTGCCACAAGCTCCGGTTGATGCCTTCACTATTGGGTCTCGATTACGAGCGGGTCCCGGTCGACAGCACCACAAGGGAGACGCTGACACCCGAGTTTCGGCGGCTGAATCCGCGGGGACAGATTCCGGTGCTCGATGATGGCGGCACCATTATTTGGGACTCCTTGGCCATCCTGGTCTACCTCGCCCGGCGGGCGGGGGGAGAGCCCTGGCTTCCCGCGGACGCCCGTGGCGAGGCCCGCGTCATGCAGTGGCTGGCCGTCTCGGAGACCTTCGGAAACCCCGTCGGGGCCTTCAAGCGTCGCTTTCGGCTCAGCACATCCTGGGGTAATCTCCGGCTCAACCGAGAAGAAGGGGTATCGCATGACGACCGCAAATGCGACCCGAGGGTCAGCTCCGTCGACCCCGGGTCCTAGCCGGCACCCGATCACCGTGGGCGAGTACTTCCGCATGGGCGAGGCGGGCGTATTGGGCACGGACCTCAGATGCGAGCTCATCGAGGGGGAGATCATTGACATGTCGCCGATCGGGCCACCCCACGCCAGCGCGACTAATCGACTGGCCGCGCTCCTGTCCGAAGCGGTGCACGGCAAAGCGATTGTCTCCGCGCAGAACCCCGTCGTATTGGGCGGCCTGTCCGCGCCTCAGCCGGACCTGGCTCTGCTTCGCTATCGCGACGATTATTACGCGCAGGCCCATCCCGGACCCGCCGATGTTCTCCTGCTGATCGAGGTGGCGGACACCAGCCTGGCCTACGACCGCGACACCAAGTTGCCCCTCTACGCCAGATTTCGGGTCCCGGAGGTTTGGGTCGTCGACATCGCCGGGCGTCACCTCGACATCCGCCGGGACCCGGAAGCGGATCACTACACAACTCAGCTCCGCTCCTCGGATCTGTCCCGGGTGGAAATCGCTACCCTGCCCGGTCTGATCCTTGATCTCCGCGGCCTGTTCTGAGCCGCAGTCAGAAGCCCGGCAGGAGACGACGACCAGTGGAAGGCACCTGGCAGGCGCAGAGCGCCGCGCTCAACGGATTGCGGGCGATTGCCGAAGTCGTTTTGAGCGGCTGGCGCTGCAAAGCCAGGCCAGGGACGGGCTACAGCTCCCTTCGAGTCGTACAAGCGACCGAGATCTATCTCCGCGGGCGCGGGGAACACCGTTATGCCATGCGTTACCTGGAGCAATGGTTCGGTTCACCCCCGCGGGCGCGGGGAACACTGATGGGGGGCCGGCATGAGCATTCAGACAATCGGTTCACCCCCGCGGGCGCGGGGAACACACTTCCTGTAACCATGTGAGTTAACAGAGAAAATCGGCGACGCACAAATCTACCAATTGGCATTTCTTCTGCGTCGCGAAATTGGCCGCATTGTTAAAGATCATTTTTTCCATCCGCCGGGGGCAGAAAGCTGACCAGGCGGAGGCCGTCGAAATCGACGGGAATGCGTCGGTTAGAGCCAATGGTCTCGAAGTCGTATCCGGACTCCGTGTTGGTGCTCCAAGCCATGACGGCGTTGCCATCTTCGGCGCCTTCCAAAACCTGGCCCCAGATGAACTCTCGCAGGCGTTTGGACGGGTTGCCGATATTGACGCCGGCGCGTACCTCCAGCAGCCAAACCGGCAGCCTGCCGCGCAGTCGTGGCGGCACGTTTTCAGTGACGATGACCAACATCACCCAGACGTTCGCCCTCCGGAATAGCCGGCTCGACGGACTCTGCCGGCCGATTCGGCGGCTCCAGCTCTCCTGCCGCCAGCACCTCCTCGATCATGGGAATTAGCTTGCCGAGCAGGTTCGTCTGCCGAAAGCTGTCCCGACAGGCCAGTCGCACATCGCGTTCCGGCTCGCGCGGCTCTTTCGCGGCAATCCGGAAGGCAACCGGAACGACCGTGTCGAACTTGACAATGTCCGCCATATCGTAAACGAAGGACTGGGGCTTGCCAGTGTGGATGAATCCGACAGCCGGGGCGTAGCCTGCGGCAAGGATCGCCGCCTCGGTGATGCCATACAGGCAGGCTGTCGCGGAGGAGAGGCACAGGTTGGGCAGATCGCTCGTGTCCCAGTCTGTCGCGTCGTACTTGCGCCCTTTCCATTTCACGCCATGGCGTTGAGCCATGTGCTGATAGAGCTTCCGGACCCGCACGCCCTCGATGCCCCGCAATTGCTCGACGCTGCGACGCTCGGGCGGCTTTTCGCCGAAGCGCATCTCGTACATCTTGCGCACGACCTTGAGCCGTGCCTGGTCGTCGAGGGCGAGCTTCGCCTGGTACAGCAGGCGATCGGACCGGGCGCCGCCGGGCTGGCCGGACGCGTAGAGCCGGACCCCGGCTTCACCGACCCAAACCAAGAGGGTACCCACCCGTGCAGCCAACGCGGCTGCGCGGTGCGAGACTCGCGTTCCGGGCTCCAGCATGATGCAGGCGACGCTCCCGAGCGGGATGTGCGTCCGCACGCCGTTCTTGTCGATGACGACAAAGGCGCCGTCCAGCAGGTCGATCTCGCCACGCTCGATGAAGATCAGCGAGACAGGCTCTTTCATCGCGATGGGCTTGAGCGGCGGGAGAATCGGCCAACGTCTCGCTCAGTCTTGGGTCCCGTCATGGTACCCCACAGCAGCATGTCCGGTGCCGTCAAGGGGAGGATACGTCCGTCGAATCGCGGGATCAGGTCGTTATCGAGCCAATCTTGCAGCGTTGCCTTTCGCTTTCCATTCGGCAGACGGGCGATGCCGCTTTGGATCTCTCCGAGCGAGACTACGCTGACCGCCATCTGGCGCTCGTCGTTCTGGTCCAGCCATGCATAAACGCCCCGGTTTGGGTCGCGCTTTGTAAACTCCGAGATCACATTGGTGTCGAGCAGAAACCTCACAGCTCAATGTCCCGCCCGAGCTCCGGGAGACGCTCGATTTCCAGCCCGCTGCCGCGCAGAGGTGACTTGGCGAGGAACTCAGCCAAGCTCTCCTGCTTGGGGGCGAGCCGGCGATATTCTTCGATCGACAGCACGACGGCCGCCTCTCTTCCGCGGACGGTGATCACCTGCGGGCCGGACTTCCGGGCCTCTTCGACGAGCTGGCTGAGCTTGTTCTTGGCCTCCTGGAGCTGCCAGTTCATAGCGGCCTCCACCTATCTGGCTAGACTGTCTAGATACAGCAAGTCTACACACTCCCAAGACGGCGCACCATCAAGGAGCGATTCCACTCCTTCGTGATGGGCGAGCGCCACTTGCTGGCAGCGGCTCGATACGTCGAGCACAATCCAGCGAGAGCAGGGCTGTGCCATTCAGTCGCCGATTGGTCACGGTCCAGCGCCCCGCTCACCTGCGTGGTGAAGACGACGCGTTGGTTCGAGTCCGGCCGTTACTCGACCTCGTTCCCGGCTGGCAGCAGTACGTGGACGAAACGGATACCGATACGCTACACGAGCAGCTCAACTTACATGCGCGCGCCGGACGTCCATTGGGCAACGAGGCTTTCGCCGAGGACCTTGAGGCGCGCCTCGGGCGCATCTTGCGCCCAAAGAAGCCGGGCCCCCAGCCAAAGCACCGGGATGCCTCCACTCCCGATATGTTCTCTGACCAACCACGAGGTTGAGTATATTGTCCCAGAAAC
>JARRNE010000400.1:0-3617 GCA_037385305.1 Chromatiaceae bacterium
GCCTACTACCTGAACATCAAAGAGCAGGAAGGCTGGACCCCCGAGCGCCTCGCCCCGCTCCTCGCCGGCCTCCTGGAGCTGATCCCGTGGATCAAGCAATGGCACAACGACCCCGACCCCAACTTCAGCGGCGCGCGCATGGGCGATTACTTCGAGAGCTTTGTTGACGAGGAAGCCCGTGAGCTTCGGCTCACACCGGAGCAGATTCGGAGCTGGCAACCTTCGCAGAAGGGTGTTCCAACGCGTCGATTGTCCAACCAACGAGACGCTCGTTGACCAAGTATCAAGAGGTTTTCCGAAATGGATCTTGTCATCTCTTTACCCGATAACCTGCCTGACCTGCTTCAGGAGACTCCGGAGGAGTTCGAGCGAGAGGCTCGTATGGCGATGGCCGTAAAGTTGTTCGAGCGCAAGCGAATTTCTTCCGGCACAGCGGCGCAGCTAGCCGGTATGGACCGAACGGCCTTTCTGTTGGAGCTCCATCGGTACGGCGTACCAATGATCGACATCAGCGACGAGGAGCTCGCGCTCGATGCCGAAAACGCGTGATGAAAAGGTAATCGTGATCAATACGGGGCCCATTATTGCGCTGGCCGCCGCGCTGGTGGACTTGCAGCTCCTGGCCTCCTTGTACCAAACCGTCCACGTCCCGCATGAGGTCGCCACAGAAGTCCGCGCGAAGGGCACCGCCGCTTTTGCTGTGAAGCAATTCGACGCTGCGCGGGGGCTGGCAATCGCGGGCGCTCCGGTTCCGTTCATCCCGGCCCTTCTGCGCAACAGCCTTGACCTTGGTGAAGCCTCGGTGATCCAGTATGCCTTGGACCACCAGGTTCAAACTGTTTGCATCGATGAAGCCTCGGGTCGGCGCGTTGCGCGTCTGTGCGGTCTTGAGCTGACGGGCTCGCTGGGAATCCTCCTGCGCGCAAAGCGAGAAGGTCACCCCGTGCTGCTGAAGGAGGCGATCGAGCGGATGACGAAGCGAGGAATCTGGCTGTCCGAACGCCTGATTGCCTCGGTATTGAGGCAGGCGGGGGAAGCGTAGTTTGGCCCGGGCGGGGTGTTCTCCGAAGTTACGGATGAACATCTGCTCGAGCGCCCCGACGTCGAGCTGGGCGCGTCGACCAGGCCCGGTGTGCTCGATCTGGCACTGATGCGATGCACGACGCGATGCGGCCGTCCGGGACCTGGAGGACTTTGTACGCCTTTTCCGAGTCTGACGGCATCGTAAGCGGATGAACGAGCCGGAGACGACGTATGACTGACCGTATCACGATCGATCCAGCGATCTGCCACGGCAAGCCCTGCATACGGGGGCTGCGCTATCCCGTTGAGAACGTGCTGGAATGGCTGGCCGGGGGCATGACAATCGAGGAAATCCTGGCCGATTATGAGGATCTCACGCGGGAGGACATTCTGGCCGCGCTGGCCTTGGCGGAAGGAAGGGGCGGACGATGACGGACGCGCCATATGCACGTCTATGGTCCGGTGCAGCAGCGCCGACGCGGTTCAGGACGAGGGTAAGCGAGGCACCGTGATCTTGAAGGCGCAAGGCTTGCTGTCGTGGAAGGGGAAGACTGCCGAGCGATGACGGACCCTCCGATGACCGATTATTTTCGGAATGATGTGCGGATTAAGCGGCCGTACATCGATCTGAAGTGGTGCCTTGATGCGCTGGCGAACCCTGTTCGGCGCGAGATTCAGCCTGACGATGGCCGAGTCCGCTACTGGATCTTTGTACCCGAGCTCGGCCGTCATCTCCGAGTGGTGACGCTCCCTGATGGGGTAACCCTTCACAACGCCTTCCCCGACAGGAGGTTCAAGCCATGAGACTTTCATACGACCCAACGACTGATTCGCTGTACATCCATCTCGTCGAGCGTCCTGCCGCGGATTCAGACGAGGTGAGCGACGGTGTGGTGCTCGACTACGACGAGTCGGGCACCTTGGTCGGCATCGATGTGCAGCACGCAAGCAAGCGCGCGGACCTGGAGCGGCTTTCTGTTTCACGTTTACCGCTGCGCGAGTTGAATGCGGCGTAGGGTGCGGTGCAATTTTGCCAACTCCCGCAAGGCCCACTCCACGGCGGTCGTACGCTGGCTGCCGTAGCTGCGCCCTGCTGCGAAGGATGAGCTGCTTGAAATCGTTACCCGGCAACCGCCCGCTCGGGGCGAGCTCTGTTTGGCCCTAATGCTGAAGCGTTGTCGCCGGGACCCGGATGCATATGCGACCAGCAGCAAACATCTTCGTGTCCTTCGTGCCTTCGTGGTGAAATTTCTCTTCGATCAGGACGGTATCCCTCGACAGCCGCATGACGACCTACATCCAGGACCTCATTGACCTCCCCGAGAAGGTCCACGGCGGTGACTTCGTCCTCAAGCTCACCGAGGGGGTGGAGCACCCGGACGAGACCCTGCGGCCCTACGTGGTGACCCCGGAGCTTGCCCGCAACTTCGACGACGCGCTCGATTTCATCAAGGGTGCGATCCAGTCGAGCAGCAGCAAGGCGGCCTATCTGCATGGGAGCTTCGGCTCCGGTAAGAGCCACTTCATGGCGGTGCTGCACCTCCTGCTGCAGCAGCACCCGGCGGCCAAGGCGAAGGACGGCCTGGCGGCGGTCATCACCAAGCACAACGCCTGGCTGGAGGGGAAGCGCTTCCTGCTGGTGCCCTACCACATGATCGGGCAGCCGAGCATGGAGGCCGCGGTGCTCGGGGGCTACGTGAAGCGCGTCCTGGAGCTGCATCCGAAGGCGCCAATCCCCGGGGTCTATCGGGCCGCCGGACTCTTTCGCGACGCGGCGGAGCTGCGCAAGACCATGGGGAACGCGGCCTTCTTCGAGCGACTGAACCGCAGCGCCGCCGGTGGCGGCGGGGGCTGGGGCGAGCTGGAGGCGGACTGGGACCCCGCGAGCTTTGATCTGGCACTGGACGCACCGCCCGGTTCCGATGAGCGCAGCCGGCTGATCGGCGCCCTGGTCGAGGAGTTCTTCCAGTCCTACAAGGAGGTCGCCCGCGGAAGCCGGGAGGCCTACGTCTCCCTCGACGACGGGCTGGCCATCATCAGCCGCCATGCCCAGTCCCTCGGCTACGACGCCCTGGTACTGTTCCTCGATGAGCTGGTCCTCTGGCTGGCGACCCACGCGGCGGATCAGCGGTTCCTCAACGCCGAGGGGCCAAAGGTCTCCAAGCTGGTGGAGGCCGAGCGGGCGGACCGCCCCGTCCCCATCGTGAGCTTCGTGGCCCGCCAGCGCGATCTGCGGGAGCTGGTGGGCGAGGGCATCACCGGGGCGGAGCAGCTCGGCTTTGCAGATGTGCTGCGCTGGTGGGAGGCCCGCTTCGACACCATCACCCTGGAGGACCGCAACCTCCCGGAGATCGCCGCGCGGCGCATCCTGCAGCCCCGGAGCGAGGCGGCACGCCAGCAGATCGAGCACGCCTGGCACGAGACCGAGCGTATCCGCGACGAGGTAATGGGCATCCTCCTCACGCCCAAGCTCGACCGCGGGGCGTTCCGCAAGGTCTATCCCTTCAGCCCCGCCCTGGTGGAGACCCTGATCGCCGTCTCCTCCGTGCTGCAGCGAGAGCGTACGGCCCTCAAGGTGATGCTGCAGCTCCTCG
>JARRNE010000401.1:0-4529 GCA_037385305.1 Chromatiaceae bacterium
CGAGCCGCCGGCGGCCCTTGCGGCGGCGTAGATCCAATAGCGGAGCGTATCGCACCCAATCGGTCAAACGGCAACCTGCGGCGCAATACGGCTGCCGGCTATTACGCCCTTCTATGAGGTTCAGGTGGCTTCCGCTGAGAGCACGGGGGCGCTGATCTTTAACGAAACTCGGCTCAAGCCGATTCGCGCCTTGAGTCGAAACGGCGCGCGATCTGTCGGGCGAGATCGTAACCCTTTCCCTCGATGCGGCGCCTCCCAGCTCCTCCCATCCTCCGCCCACCGGTTGGCGACGACGGCTCAACACTGCATCGCTCGGGATCGAGCTGCAAAGAGGCTGCTATGCTGTACATATATACAGTATCTATTCTGACTCTTGCCTCCGTCCGGACACCGACATGGCCGTCGCGTCGCAGGGATGTCGACCCGTTCCTTACACGCGTCGCCGTCCTGAGAACACGATTCTCTACCGCGTCGTTCAGCAACAGCTGGAGACCTATCTCACCCTCGCACGGGAAGACGACTGGGATGGCTGTTCGGTACCGGCCTACGTCGAGCGGGAGTTTCGCCAGTATCTCGAGTGCGGCATCCTCGCCTACGGCTTCGCCCGTGCCAGATGTGCCGAGTGCGGCCATGACTTCCTGGTCGCCTTCTCCTGTTATCCGCAGCCAGAGACTATGAAGAGTCCTTAGTCGCGAGTTCCGTATTTTTGGGATCCTCCCAAGGATTTACTCCCGATAGTTTCCGACCGGAAAGCCAGGCAATGAGCTTGTCTTCGACGGGAAACGTACCTCGACGAAGATCCGGCGGCAGAGCCTTTTCGATGGTGTCGAGCTTCTCTGTCGGATCTGCCCTGAGGTAAATCTCGGTCGACTTCAGGCTCGAGTGACCCAGCCACATGGCGACCTTCCGAATGTCACGCGTTGCCTGCAGGCTGATCATCGCACAGGTATGCCTCAGGACATGCGGAGAGACATCCTTCTTCGACAGACTCTGACACTGCTGGGCGGCGATGCGGGCATGTTTCTTGACGATATAGCTGAACCCTGAGGTCGTCAGCGCTTCTCCTCGTGCATTCAAGAACAGCTCTGGCCAGAGCGGAAGACGACGTTGGCTTCGGCCTTTTCCCTGAACCAAAATACTGGGGTACGGGCCGTCGAGCTCGATGTTGTCAACACCCAGACCAACCAGCTCCGAGGCGCGCAGCCCCGCGGCGAAGCCGAGATAGAGCATGGCTTGATCACGGATGCCGCTTCGCGTGTTGGGATCAGGTGCATCGAGGACGGCGTTCATTTCTTCCCGGGTCAGGTGATTGATCAGGCGCTCGTCGGTGCGTTTGTTCGAGATCGCCAGGATTTGGCGGGTCTGCTCAAGCGCCGAGGGCACTTCGTACTCCACGTACTTCATAAACGAGCGGATGGCCGTCAGGCGTAGGTTTCTCGTGCGCGAGGTGTTGCTGAAGTTGCGTTCGAGATGCGCCAAATAATCGCGAATCATTCGTGCATCGAGGTCCTCGAGGGCCAGCGCCGAGGGGGACTTGCCGATTCGCTCGCTGACGTAGCGACACAGGAACTTGAACGCATAGCTGTAGCTGGCGATGGTGTGCTTGCTGACGCCCTTCTCAACAGCGAGATGATTGCGAAAAAAGGTCGTGATGAGGGGTGCAAATGGTGTCATGGGTTGCCTCCTTTCGCGAAGTCCTCGCAACTCTGCGCGATCTTCGAGAAAAGTGCGGGTGTGGCCTCGAGGTACCAGTAACTATTGCGTGCGTCGCTGTGCCCGAGGTAGGTCGTGAGCGCCACCATGTGGCGCGAGATGCTCTGGGGATCCGCGGGTGCGTTCGTAAGGGCCTGGTTGGCGAAGTAGAATCTCAAGTCGTGAACACGGGGACGCAAGGTGCTGCGGGCGATACCCAAGGAGTCCACGAGCCGATGGAAGACGCCACGAACGGTATTGGCGTGAAGCTGGACGCCCTTGGCGGAGATGAAGATGAAGGGACAGGTGTTTGCCTCCTGCACCCTGCGCTCGAGGTAGTGCTCGAGCCGGCTCCTCGTGCTCGGGTGTAGAGGAAGTAACCGGCTCTTTGCAAACTTGCTATTGCGAACGATGAGACCATCCGGCGTCACGTCCTCGATCCGCAGGTTGAGTGCCTCGGAGATCCGCAGCCCTGTAGAAGCGATGAGCCCAAACAGCGTGCTGTAGAGGTGTGGTCGCAAAGAACCTTCCGGTCCCAGCTCCCGTGCAGCGCGAACGAGCGCCGCCACTTCGCCGGGCGTGAAGAGAAAGGGCGGCCTTCTGTGCGGGCGATGGTGACCGAATGCATTTTCTGGCGGGACCTCATGGCGTTGGTCTTCTGCATGGAGGTAGCGTGCGAAGCGGATGACCGTCCGCAATCGGACGCAGCTTCTCAGTGGGCTCCCGTTTGCGGTGCGAATCCATTCGAGCACCGTCCGGGTACAAACGTGGGTGTCTTCCTTCGCGGCGGCGAATGCAGCGAAGTCACGCAGGATCGTCTCGGTGTCTCGGAGACGAAATCCGAGCGTCCGACGAATGGCGAGGTAGGAGTCAACGGCCGCATTCAGCATGGCACCACCTCCGGCCAGGGTTGGGCGACCTGCTCGAGCAGTTGCAGATCCACCTTGGCGTAAAGGGCGGTCGTCTCGATCGATCGATGGCGCAGGACGGCCGCGATATCTTCGAGCCCGACATCCTGACGCAGCATTTGGCACGCGGCGGTATGTCGGAAGACATGGGCCCCGCAAATCGGCGGTTGAACGCCGGCACGCTTCAAGGCACTCCTTGCGACATGGGTGATGGCATGGCCGGCCTGAGCGCCGCTGAACGGCTTGAACGGAGCCAGGGAGCGCAGGAAGAGATGGTCGCTTTGTACCCGCGGCCGTCCTGTATCGAGATAGGCCAAAAGTGCGTCGCCCACGTCCTGCGGGAGCGGTAACCGGACCTCTCGACCTCCTTTTCCGGATACCCGGATCGTAGCTGTCTGGAAACAAAGATCGGAAAGACGCAGAGCCGCGACGTCCCCGGCGCGAAGCCCGAGACGGATCAATAAAAGGAGGATTGCTCGGTCGCGGATACCTCTCGGCGTCGAGGGACACGCCGCCAGAATGCTCTGGACTTGCTGAGAGGTCAGACCTCGAGGCAGAGAATGCCGTGACCAGTTGGCTGGCGATACGAGGGCTTGCTCGAGCCCCGGACGGCATCGTCCCTCCACGGCCAGGTAGCGCAGGAACATCCGTACCGCGGCCAAGACCATCCGGATCGAGTTGCGTCCGTAGTGGCGGTAACGCTTGGCGATGAAGTCCCGCAGATTGCCGGCCGTATACGTTTGCGGGTCATCGCTCAGGCAATCGACGAGGTGGGTCACGTAGCGGCGATAGGATGTCAGGGTCGTGTCGACGACCCCCCGATGAGTGCTCATCCAACCGAGAAACTCGCGAACCAAGCAACTGGGCTCGGGCGGCGCATTGGTCTCAACGATTCGCCTCTCGCGCAAATGCTTCAGGAAGGCGCGAATGCATGAGAGGACATGTCGGCCGCAATCGCGAGACGTGCCCGGGCACCTGCAGCTCGATCGGTGCCGATCGAACGTCGCCACGGTCTGTTCGTCAATCGAGTCGAGCGTAACGCCTTCGAGCTCGAGCCATACCCCAAAGTGTACGACCGAGCGAAGGTGAAGCCGCGCCACGCCGGGGTTGTACCCCGCTTGGACGAGCTCCTTTCCGTAGTCTTGAAAAAGCTCTAAGAACCTTGCTGACTGGATCGTCTCCAGCCCAAGTCTGGATTCGGGATAAGCTTGCATGATGGTTTCTCCCGAGGGCTTTTCTTTACCCCCACTGGAGAAACTATCTGAAGAAAGGCAACCTTACCAATCATCCAAGGCCCTCATTCACAACGACTTTCATCACATCCTGAGCAGGAACTGCAGATAGTTTCCCGCTGCCGACAACAGGAGCTATCTCAAGCTGCCGATAGCTCCTGCAAGGGGCGCGCGCTGTGTCCATCCTGCAACGCCCGGCGCATGGCGGAGACGGCCGCGCACCTGGTCGATCATGTCTTCCCGCCGTTGCCCGTTCGTCAGTGGGTGCTGTCAGTGCCGAAGCGCTTGCGTTGGTACCTGCAGCGCGAGCCGAAGGCCGTCAGCGCTGTCCTGCACATCCTCCTGCGTGTCATCGAGGCCCATCTCCGGCAGAGCAGCCCGGGGGCTTCGGCGCGGGCGCGCCTCGGGGCAGTGAGCTTCGTGCACCGTTTCGGCTCCTCGCTCAACCGCCACACCCACTATCACTGCTGCATCCTCGACGGGGTGTTCGAGCCGCGCAACGACGGGTCGATCCGATTCCTCCCGGCCGCCGCGCCTACACCGCAGGAGATCACCGCCATCGCCGAGCAGGTACGCCGCCGGGTGCTGCGCTGGTTCGCCCGCAGCGGCCTGCTCGATGCCGATGATGCCCGCGATATGCTCGGCTGGGACAACGGCGGCTTCTCGCTTGATGCGTCTGTCTGCATTGCCGGCGAGG
>JARRNE010000402.1:0-3598 GCA_037385305.1 Chromatiaceae bacterium
CCCGCCCTCTCTGGATTGAATGCCTGCCGGTCGAGCCCCTCGACCAGAGCAAGCTCTGGCCGGGCGCGATACACCCCGTACTGTGCACCGGTCTCCGGCCGCATGCCGCGCAGGAAGAGGTAGTAGACCCCCCCGAAGTGACGCTCGTAGTCGTAGCCCGCGAGGCGCGCGCGGAGGTAGCGGTGCAGGGCCAGGGTGTAGAGCAGGTACTGCAGGTCGTAGCGCCGCTCGAAGACCGCGGCCTGCAGCCGCTCACTACTGTAATCATCGAGCCGACCGCCGAGGAAGTTGCTCTTGTAGTCGGCGATGTAGAAGCGCCCGCCGTGCTCGAACACCAGATCGATGACGCCGTTGACCATACCCTGGAAGCCTTCGATCGCGAGAGGCGACAGGGGTCGCCGGGCGGCCTGATCGAGCAACCGGTTGAGACCCGCGATGTCCACCGGTCCGGTGGCAAAGTCGAACTCCAGCTCGTTGAGCCGCTGCCCGGCAGCCAACGAGGCCAGCGTGAGACCGTCCGGGTTCAGCGGCGTGCCGATCACCCGCCGCAACAGGTCCGAAGCGTCCTGCCCGTAGCGCGCGTGGTCCAGGTTGAAGCGCGCCGCGATCTGGGCACTGTGTTCGAGCACTTGACGCTGGACATCCCCTTGGAAATCCAGCTTCTCCAGCAGCAGGTGGAGGTAGGAGCCCACGTGGCTGCCCGCGGGGAAACGCAGGGCGACGTCTTCGGACACCTCGACGCGGGGTGCGGCGGGACCTGAGTGCACGTCCTTGGTAAGGGCCGAGAAGCTGCCAATGCGCCAGTCCGTGGCGATGCTGCCGCGGAAGGGTCGGGGGGCGAGCGCGGGCGGGGCCTCGTCCGCCTGGAGCTGCAGACCTTCGGCCTGCCCCGGAAGCGGCTCTACCCGAATGTCGCCCTTTGCCGCGCCGGCAAGGTGCTCCAGGTCCGTCTCGAGCCCAATCAGGCCCGCGAAGGCGTCGGGCAGCTCGTCGGCAAGGCGCTCGCCCTTCTGGCGCGGGTGGAGCAAATAGCCGAGCGCCGTCTGCCCGGCGTGCCCGTCCCGGGAGCCCGCGCGGCCCCAGACCAGATAGATAGCGGCTTCGGCGCGAGTCAGCGCGACGTAGGCGAGGCGCACATCCTCGGCCAGCCGCTCCTGCTCGGCGAGCCGCAGGTGGATGTCCTTTTCGTCGGAGCCCGCATCGAGACAGGCGACCTTATCCTGGTGGAAGCTGAGCAGGCCGTCTCCGCTCCGTGGCTTGCAGCTCCAAAGGTAGGGGATGAAGACCACCGGATACTCCAACCCTTTGCTCGCGTGGATGGTGACGAGCTGCACCAGCTCCGCGTCGCTCTCCAGCCGCAGCTCCGCCTCCTCCTTGGTGCTCCCCTCGCGCTGCTGGCGGTACCAGGTAAGG
The DNA here is from genome assembly GCA_037385305.1 of Chromatiaceae bacterium. Taxonomy (GTDB): domain Bacteria; phylum Pseudomonadota; class Gammaproteobacteria; order Chromatiales; family Chromatiaceae; genus JARRNE01. Next base: position 1,414 of record JARRNE010000402.1, read on the forward strand.
AGCGCGTCCATTCCCGAGTGCCCCTTGGATGCCTGCTGGAGGAGCTCGCCGAGATGCAGCACGTTGGTCAGGCGCCGCTCCGCGAGGTCGCCGCGGCTCAGGGCCTCGGCGATAGCCGCGGTACGCAGCAGCTGCTGGAACATGGACATGAAGCCCTTGCGCTGCCAGGTCTCGTGGAGCTGAAGGAGGCCGTCCACCCAGGCGGCGTATTCCTCCTCGCTCTGGCTGACGCGCTCCACCTCCAGATAGTCCTTGCCGAGCAGCGGGGAGGTCAGGGCCAGGCGCGCCAGCTCGCGGTCGCGAGGCTCGAGCACCGCCTGCAGCAGGGTCTGCAGCGCGCCTGCCTCCGGCGACTTGAAGACACCCTCGCGCTCCACGGAGACGGCGTTGACGCCCAGGCGGGCCAGCTCCCTGCGGAGCTCTGCCGCCTCGTACGAGGTCCGGACCAGCACCGCGATGTCCTTGGGCTGCAGCGGCCGATCCCCGAGCAATGCGCGGTCCTCCCTGCCCTCTCCGATCAGCCGGGCAATCTCGCCGGCCACTGCGGCATGAGTCAGCTCGCGGGCCTCGTCCTTGGAGAGGGACTTTTGCCGGACGTTTGAATCCACCTCCGCGGGCAGGGTCCATAGGGTAAGTGCTGGCTGCGGCCCTCCTCCACGGGAAAGCTCTCGGTGCCCCCTCTCCGCCGGAACGGTAGACACGAAAGGAATGGTGTTGCCGTAGACGAAGGCGTCCCGCCCCCGGTGCTGAAAGAGGGTGTTCACCCCATTGACGACGCCGGGTGTCGAGCGCCAGTTCCTCGCGAGGGTGTAGATGCCGCCCTGCCCGACGTCCTCCTTGGCCTGCCTGTAGGTGAAGATGTCCCCGCCGCGGAAACTGTAGATGGCCTGCTTGGGGTCGCCGATCATGATCAGCCCGCAGTCCGGACGGCCCAGGTAAAGGCGGCGGAAGATCGCGTACTGGATGGGATCCGTGTCCTGAAACTCGTCGATCATGGCGACGGGAAACTGCCGACGGATGGGCTCCCCCAGGGCCTCGCCTTGCGGCCCCCGCAGCGCCTCGTCCATCTCGGTCAACAGGTCGTCAAAGGAGAGCAGCTGGGCCTTCTGCTTGGCCTCCCGGACCTTGCGCCGGGCGAAGGCGGCCGCGTCGGCCAGGGCGGCAACACCGAGATCGCGCCGCAGTCGAGCCAGGTCGCGCCACAGTTGCCCGCAGCGATCGAAAAAGGGGTCGGCTAGCTCTGGATCAGGCGTCTTGAGGCGGTTATTACCGATGCAGTCGGACGTGACCACCTCGAAGCAGCCGGGCGGCGGCACCTCCTCAACCGCGAAGTGGTCGTCGAGATCGGCCAGGGCGAGAGTCAGCTTATCGGCGTGGTACGGGCACTTCTTAGCGCGGCTCAGGCCCTTGGATTCGAGAAGGACCCGGCTCAACCTGCCGCCCTCCTGCCGCCAAACCCCTGCGATACGCTTCAGCTCGGTGACCATCGCATCGAGCCTGGCCAGCACAGCTCCCAACTCGGGAACCTCCGGCAGCAGCCGCTTGTGCTGGGCTCCGAGAAGCGGCCGCAGGCGGGCTCGGAAGCTGGTCAGGTCGGTCAGGCTCTGCTCGAAGAGCCTCGCATGCGCCCGGCCGAGCGGATAGGCGTTCCGCCGCCACCAATCCTGCACGGCCTGACGCCAGAGGTCCTCGTCGTCGGTCAGCACCTCCATCTGGAACTGCTGGCCGCTGTTGAAGGCGAACTCGGTAAGGGCGCGCTGGCAGAAGCTGTGGATGGTGTAGACGGCTGCTTCGTCCATAGCTCGGACCGCGAGTCGCAGGCGCCGGATGGTCAGCTCCTCCCTCTCCTGCTGGCGGACCTGTGCGATGAGCGCCAGAAGAAACTCGTCCTTGGTCTCCCCGCCCCGCTCCAGCAGATCCAGGGTCTCGAATAGCCGGGCGCGGATGCGCCCGCGCAGCTCGTCGGCGGCGGCGATGGTGAAGGTCACGACCAGCACCTCGCCCACCTCCCGGCCCTCGATGATATGCAGCAGATAGAGGTTGGCGATCGTGTAGGTCTTGCCCGTGCCGGCACTGGCCTCGATCAGCCGGACGCCGGTGAGCGGAAAGGCAAGCACGCCGTGAGCGTCGAGTATTGTGCCGTTCATTGCAGCAAGCCAGCACCGTAAAACGGTTCCAGAGTTTT
>JARRNE010000403.1:0-3595 GCA_037385305.1 Chromatiaceae bacterium
GTTGGGGGTTCGTGAAGGAGCCTTCCTCATCGTCTCACTCGAACCTGATGAAGAAGGCTCCTTCACGAACCCCCAACACGGCAAGCAACGCCTCGGCGTCGCCGAGACCACAGACGACCGCGACGCTTGGCGATAGGATCGCTTCGATCTGCTTGCGCTCTTCCGGATCGGGGTCGACCAGGTATGCCGTTGCACTCATCGCGCACAGATATCAGCAGAAGATGGCAAATGCATGCATGTACCGGGTTTCGAGATACCTGAGCGATGTGGGAAGCGCGACGCCGAGATGAGCTTGGCGAAAGCCGCGCCGCAAGACAATACGTGGGACCACGTACGGCCCGTGCGCGGATGCGGTGGGTGGCGGGTATTAGACGTCGCTATCGAGGTTCAATCGCAAGAGGTCAGAGACGGACGCGACGCCGAGCTTCTCGAGCAGATTACTGCGATGTATCTCGACGGTCCGGTGGCTGATGCCGAGCTCTCGTGCGATCGCTTTACACGAACGTCCCTTCACAGCGTGATCGAGCACCTCGCGCTCGCGGGGCGTGAGCGTCTGCAGGCGCCCGTCAAGTCCGGCGGCGTCGAGCGCGGGCGCGCGTCGCAGCGCGTCGCGCCGCAGCGCTTCGTTGATCGCGTCGAGCAAGTGCTGTTCTTGATACGGCTTCGGCACAAAATCGACGGCGCCTCTCTTGATCGCATTGACAGCCATGGAAATATCGCCGTGGCCGCTGATGAACACAATCGGAATGTCGATACCCATATCGGCAAGCTTCGCCTCCAGCGCGAGCCCACCCATGTGTGCCATCCGGACATCGAGCACGAGGCAGCCGGGACGCGCGTTGTCGAAGGCATCCAGGAACGACTGCGCCGACTCGAACGTCTCGACTGCGAGCCCCACTGAGATGAGGAGCTCGCGGATCGAGTTCCGTACGCCTTTGTCGTCATCGACGATGAATACGGTGGGCTCGATCATGCCTTAGTGCTGCGCCTGCGCGGCCGGAATCGTGAAGTGGAAGATCGTTCCTCCCGCTGGACGCGGGGAGCACCCGATGCGCCCGCCATGTGCCTCGACAATCGTTCGGCAAGTCGCCAGCCCGACACCCATGCCAGCCTCTTTCGTGGAGTAAAGGGATTCGAAGATGTCCTCGACCTCATCCGCGGGCACGCCCGGACCGCCGTCCGTCACGCTCACTTCGACCATGCCGTCGGCCGCCTTACCGACGGTCACCGAAATCAACCCGCCTCCCCGCTGAGCGTTTGATGCCGCCGCCTCCATCGCGTTGCGCAGCAGATTGACCATCACGAGCTGCACCTGCAGCGCATCGGCTTGCACGACCGGGGTAGGTCCAGCGGCGCGGTAGTCGATGCGGCAGCCGTGGGCGTCGGCCTCCGGATCCATCAGCGCAAGCACCTCCTTCAGCACGGGGTCGAGCTCGATGGGGACTGCATCCACGTGCCCGGAGGTGAGCAGCCTTCGGATCTTGTGGATGATCGTGCCTGCGCGATCGGCTTCACCCTCCATTTCAGCCAGCAGTTCCGTGAGCTTGCCCCCGTTCGTCGAGTCGGGCGGGACGTATCGCTTGGCCGCTTGGGCATAGTTCTTGAGCGCGATCAACGGTTGATTGATCTCGTGGGCGATGCGCGCGGCCAGGGCGCCGAGGGTGCTCTGTTTGTCCGCCAGACCCAAGCGCTTCTGCAGTCTTCGTGTCAGCTCCTCGGCCTGCGCGCGACGACCGCACTCCAGGCTCAGCGACGTCTGTGTCCGCTGGAGCCGTTTGCGATTCCACAGGAGCGCGGCGATCCACAGCGCTTGCAGGACGATGAGAGCGGACGCGATGAGTACGGCGTCGCGATGTTCCTGCCAGACCGAGGGTTTGCGGTTGAGAATGCGGCTGCCATTCGGCAGGAGGCGCTCATCGATTTTCCAGCGCTTGAGCTGCTGCGCGTCCACGATGACCGGGTTCTTTTCCATGGTGACGACAGGAATTGCTGTCGGGGCCTCTCCCAAAAGGATGCGACGGGCGATCTTTCCGGCCGCAACGCCTTGTTGCTCGATCGGAATCAAACGGCCACCAACGATACCGGCGCCCATCAACGTGTCCCAGAGACCGTAGACCGGCGCGTTTGCGGCCTTGGATGCTGCTTGTGCGACCTTCCGTGGCACATAGGAGACTCCGTCGCGGTCGCCGAATTGCACCACGTAGAGGATTGCCGTGTGGGGCGGCAAGGCGCTGGCGGTTTCGAGCAACTCGGAAAGCGGTAGACCTCTGAGCCAGATGACTTCGAACCTAGTCTCAAAGGGGCGGAGCGCCTTTCGGACGTCTGGTTCCTCTGACGTGTCAAGGTCACTCCCTCCAAGGATCAGTGCGATGTGCCGCATGTCCGGGTGGAGCCGAGACATCAGGTTCAGCGTTCCCGCGAAATCGCCCTTGCTTGTGACGCCGGTGACGTCCGGCGGAAGCTGCTTGCGTTCTTCTGCGGAAAGTTCCGCGGCGCAGAACACAATCGGTACGCCGGGAAAGAGCTCGTTGCGATGATTCAGCAGCAATCGCACCGCGGGTGTGTAGGTGGCGATGATCAGAGTCGGCGGGCTGGAGCGGTACTTCAGCGCGTAGATTTCTACCAGTTTCCGGACATACTCCTCATCGTTGATCCTCGACAGGTCAAGGTCTTCGCTGTCAATTTCGACTGGCAGGCTGATGGGCAGCGCGAGTCCCTCGCGAATCCCTGCAAAGAAATCGCTGTTGACCGGCATGGCGTTGCGGAATGACTGCAGCACAAGAATTCGCTTCGGCTCAGCCAGCGCCGAAGCGCTGGCCGATGCCAACACGAGCAGAAACAAGGACAGGACCCGTAAGCGCATGATTGCCGTGGCACCGTAGAAAATCTGCCGCTCAGACCGCTGCGCGTCTGGTATCGGCTGCCTTCATGCCGCTCTACTGAGCCGCTTGCGCGACCGTGCATCCATCCGACCGCCACCAGGGGCCGGTAGGTCTGCGCCGCTTGGTCACGTACGTGGGCCTACGTGCGCGCACGTATGTGCATCGCTGCCCGAGTTGTCGAAACTGGCGCCAAAGCGGATCTGCAACGAAGAAACAACCAGGGAGCTGGTCACGGCCGCGATCCTCAAGGCGTGCACAGACAGTGAATCCCAAGCGACGGCAAACGACACCGTCCGCGATGCCGGAACATCAAACCTACCAGACTACCGCGGATCCGGCACCCAGCACGGTAAGGATAAGGCCACGGATCGAAGCCGGCATCCTGCGCGCCGCCGTGCTGACCGGCTCCGTGGCTGGAGCGGAGGCAGGCGGCGACGCCACGGCGCAGGCCAACAACAGCTTGGCCAACGTGACCGCCCTGAATTTCCGAGACTATTACATCGGGCGGATCACCGACACGGACAGGGCGTTCCGCTCAGTTCCAGCGGGCTCTCTGAGAAGCGCGGCTCTCGAAACGCCCCTTGTTCATTGACCCAAGCCGACGAAGCATGGGGACACCTCTGCCACGAACCGCGAGCGCCATCTTTAAGCGCTGCGCTCACCCCGAGGAATGGATCATGGGACAACCTTGGCAATTTTGCGCGCCGTTGGCG
>JARRNE010000404.1:0-3593 GCA_037385305.1 Chromatiaceae bacterium
GGGGGGCGGCGGACAAATTCCGCTGCCAGATCCACGCCTACGTCCTCATGCCGAACCACTTTCACCTGCTGCTCACCCCAACCCAGGAAGACGGTATAGGAAAGCTCATGCAGTACGTGGGGCGGTACTACGTTCAGCAGTTCAACCGCCGGCATGACCGCACAGGTACCCTGTGGGAGGGGCGCTACCGCGCCACTTTGCTCGATCCCGATGAATATCTGCTGGCCTGCAGCCGGTACCTGGAGCTCAATCCCGTGCGCGCCGGACTGGTGGATGAAGTCGAGAGCTACGGATGGTCGAGCTATGGCGTCAATGCGGGGAAGCAGGAGGATTCCTTGGTCACTCCCCATTCCGCTTACCAGAAGCTCGGACGCACGGCGCGCGCCCGGCAGGGCGCCTACGTCAAGGCATTCGCGAAACCCATGGACGACGCCCTGGTCGAGCGTATCCGAAATGCCACCAACAAGGCCTGGGTGCTGGGCAATGACGCCTTCTGTGCGAGGGTAGAGAGACTTCTCAATCGGCGCGCCGCCCCCCGCCCGAGGGGGGGCGACCGCCGCTCCGCCGCCTACCGGGTGGCCGCCGCACGACGCAGCTAACGGCCATGGCGTCAGCGCCACCTCAGAGAGTGTAAGTCGCTGCCGCCATGACCGTTTCCCTCACCCCGGCCCTCTCCCACTGGGCGAGGGTGACAGGGAGCGCGCTACGCGCGGCTTTCATCGTAATGGCTTGGTCTGCTGCCGCCCGCCATGCACGCGCCGGGCTGCTGTCCGTCTTGCAAGCACCAATCGATCTCGGCTTCCCACCCCAACGGCATGGCCTGTACCGGATACAATGCCGAGGGGAACAACCCGGCAGGCGGTAGCGCCCACCACCGGCGCGCCCTGCCTGTCGCGAGACGGAAGACCAAGATGAGCCACACCACACACAATGTCGATCACGCGGAGATCAGCAAGTTCGAGGAGCTGGCCGCCCGCTGGTGGGACCCACACAGCGAGTTCAAGCCGCTGCACGACATCAACCCCCTGAGGCTGGATTACATCGACGCTGCGGCCGCCCTATCGGGTAAGAATGTCCTGGATGTGGGTTGCGGCGGAGGCATCCTCTCCGAGAGCATGGTCCACCGCGGTGCGAGGGTCCTAGGTATCGACATGGGCGAAATGCCCCTGCGGGTCGCGGAGCTCCACACCTTGGAATCCGGCGTCGAGGTGGCCTACCGGCGGGTGTCGCCGGAGGCACTCGCGGCGGAGCGGCCCGAGAGCTTCGACATCGTCACCTGCATGGAGATGCTCGAGCATGTGCCAGACCCGTCCTCGGTGGTCCGGGCCTGCGCGCACCTCGTCCGGCCCGATGGATTCGTCGTCTTCTCCACCCTCAACCGCAATCTCAAGTCCTATCTCCTGGCGGTCATCGGGGCGGAGTATCTCCTCGGCATGCTACCGAAAGGCACCCATGATTACGCCCGTTTCATTCGGCCCTCTGAGCTGGACCGCTGGGTGCGGGCCGCAGGCATGCGCACCAGCGACATCACCGGCATGACCTACAACCCCCTGAACGGCTCCTATCACCGGACCAAGAAGGACGTGGATGTGAACTACCTGGTCACCTGCCGGCCGCAGGGCGCGGCCTGAAGACGACTCGGCCAACGAATCCGGGCCAGTAAGACGCCCGATACGGCCCCGACGGAGACCGCACGAACCGTGCAAACGTACCAGCCGCGTCCGGACCTGCTCTCCGGCCGTATCATCCTGGTGACCGGCGCCGCCGACAGCCTAGGGAATGCCGTCGCGGCGGCCTGCGCCGAGCACGGCGCGACCGTCATCCTGTCAGACCGGGACCAAAGCACCCTGGAGCCCCTATACGACCACATCGACGGCGCGGGCAGCCCCCAACCCGCAATCCTCCCCCTCGACCTGGAGAAGCCGCAGGAGCACAGGTTTCTCGCAGCTGCGGACAGCATTGGAGAGATGTTCGGACACCTGGACGGATTGGTCCATTGCGCCGCCTTCGCCCCGTTCCTAAGCCGCATCGACGATTACGACCTCGAGGACTGGGAGCGCGTGCTCCGCATCAACCTCACCGCCCCCTTCCTGCTGACGCAGGTGACCTTGCCCCTGCTGCGGGCGGCAGGGGACGCCTCCGTGGTCTTCACCTCTGACCGCGTGGGCAGACGCGGTCTGGCCTACTGGGGCGCCTTCGGGGCCGCCAAGTTCGGAGTCGAGGGCCTCATGCAGATACTCGCGGAGGAGACCCGGGGCTCCAGCGCGATCCGGGTCAACAGCATCGATCCCGGAATTCTGAGGACCGGCCTGCGCGCCCGGCTCTACCCGGCTGAGGACCCGCAAGGCGTTCCCCCGCCGGAGACCGCTACGTCCCGTTACCTCTACCTCCTCGGACCGGACAGCCGCGGCCTAACCGGACGGGCCTTCGGGCCCGAAGCATCCGGATAGGGGCAGGAGCCGCGCAGACAACAGGCATCGCAGCTGGGGCGCGCACGACAGACCCCCTTGCCGTGGAGGACGATGAGGGCGTGGTACTCGTTGAACAGGGCCACGTCCGGATCGAGGACGGCCTCGAACGTACGGCGAAGCGCCTCGTAGCCCTCCTCGCCCCGCAAGCAGCCCAAACGGGCGAAGATCCTGCGGGTGTAGGCATCCACGACAAAGACGGGGCGCTCAAAGGCATAGAGCAGGATGTCGTCCGCGGTCTCCGGCCCCACACCGTGCACCGCGAGCAGCCACCCGCGAAGCGCCCCCGTTTCCATGGCACTCAGACCTTCGGCGCCGCCGGCCGCAAGATACGCCGCACAGAAGCGCTGGAGACGCCGGGCCTTGACGTTGAAATAGCCCGCGGGGCGGAGAAGCTCTGCAAGGCTCTCGGTCGGGAGCCCCGCGATGGCCTCCGCATCCGCGGGGACATGGCCTTTGAGACGCGCGATGGCCCGCTCCACGTTCGTCCAGGCGGTATTCTGGGTGAGAATGGCGCCAACCATGACCTCGAAAGGCGTCTCCGCCGGCCACCAGCGCTGGGGACCATAGGCCGCCAACAGGGAGTGGAAGACCGAGAGGAGCCGCGAGCGCTCCGCCCCCGTAGATTTCCGGGCACCCACAAGCCTCCAGTCAGAAACGATAGGCCTTGGGAATAACGGCCACGCCACCCGGGGAGACGGTGAAGCGCCGGCGATCCGACTCCGGGTCGAATCCGATACGCTCTCCCCGGGGGACGGCGACGTCCTTGTCGATGATACAGCGGCGGATGCAGGCACCCTCGGCGACGGATACCCCACTGAACAGGATGGCGTCCTCTACGATCGCGCCATCGTTCACCCGCACCCGGGGAAACAGGATTGAATGGTTGACTCCGCCCCCGGTGATAACGGCTCCCGCCGCGAGCATGGAATTGACGAAGACACCCTCGGTACCGGAGCGACCCGGCACCGTCCGCGCCGGAGGATACTGCCCTTGATCGGTGAGGATGCTCCAGCCCTCCTGGTAGAGATCCAGGGGTGGGTCCGTCTCCAGGAGCGCTATGTTGGCCGCATAATAGGCATCGATGTCCGCCACGTCGCACCAGTAGCGGTCGGGCGTCACTCG
>JARRNE010000405.1:0-3591 GCA_037385305.1 Chromatiaceae bacterium
GCTCGATCGTGGCACCGGCCGCTGCACCGACTACACCAACCGATCCACGGTCGTGCCCACATGCGTTACCCTGACCCTGACGGTGCTTGCGGATCCCTATTGGCTTCCGGCCACCTGCGCCTACCGCCTGCTGGCCGAAGGCAGATCGCTTCCCGATTGGCACCCTTTGCTCACCGGGGATCCCGCCTCCGTGGCAAAGGCCGGCCAAGCGGTTGGCGGTTGGGTCATAAGCGAAGAGGCCGCCGGCCCCCTCGTCCACCACTTGATCGATTGGGTCGAATAGGCGCGGGCAGCTTTCGCATAAGCGGGCGCTTCCCTAGTCGTGGGCAATGGGCGTGTCAGTGAACAAATAGCGCCTGAGCTGATGGTTGATGCTTGGATCCTTCCGTCGAATCCACTCCAGTAGCATCGCCGCATGCTCCTTCTCCTCGTCCCGGTTGTGGGCGAGGATGGCCCTCAGCTCCGAGTCCCGGCAGGCGTCCGCCCGCTGGTTGTACCAGTCGACCGCCTCCAGCTCCTCCATGAGCGAAACAATCGCCCGGTGCATGTCCCGCGTGCCGTCAGAGACCTCTTCGATCGGCTCGTGATAACCCTCGTTGGCCATGTGCTCCTCCCCTTAGCCTTGACAGAGATGTCAGCGGACAACCTGAACGACAGGTTTGCCGCCGGCCGGATTGTCTTCGGCTAGGGCGCGAAACTCAATGATTACAGCTTCCTCGCCAGCCGCCACCTTTGGGGCGCAGCGGGTCCCTATGTGTAATTGGCGCTTTGAAATGCTTCGACCAATGCCACCTAACCTGTTGATCCCGCGAGTGAAGGCCGCCCAATTGCCATGACCCCGGAAGAATTTCGCCTGCGCGCCATGGAACAAGGGATATCCCGCGCCGACCTCGAGGCCGATCCTTGTCTGCAATTTCAGCATTGGTTCGAGGACGCAATCGGCACCGGCATCCCGGAGCCCAACGGGATGAGCCTGGCGACGGTTGGCGCCGACAGCCAACCCTGGCTGCGCACCGTGCTCCTCAAGCTCTACGACGAGCAAGGCTTTGTCTTTTATACAAACCATGAGAGCAACAAAGCCCATCAGCTGGAGGCGAACCCCCGCGTGGCCCTGCTCTTTCCCTGGGTTGCCCTGGCCCGTCAGGTGGCGATCACCGGGAGAGCGGTCCGCATTCCGCGCACCGAATCCCTCAAGTATTTTGCCACTCGCCCCCGCGGAAGCCAGATTGGCGCCTGGGCGTCTCCCCAGAGTCAGGTGATCAGATCCCGTTCCCTGCTGGACGCAAAGGTCGAAGAGATCAAGCGCAAGTTCGCCCAGGGGGAGGTTCCCCTGCCTTCATTTTGGGGCGGGTATCGGGTGGTCCCCCACACCATCGAGTTTTGGCAGGGTCGCGAGAACCGACTCCACGATCGGTTTCGCTACAGCCGGGAGCCAGGTGAAGGTTGGCGCATCGAACGCCTGGCTCCTTAGCTGGTCTTCGACTTTCGGGACACCGCCCCCGGCGTACCCCCCGGCCCCGGCTGTTTGACCGTCTTCACAGAGTCGGCGGCTCGCGCAGCCGCGACACCGGAGGCGCGGGATTGGGGCTTGCCATTGCCAAGAATATCGCCGAGACCCATGGTGGCCGCATGGAGGCACGCCCGGCCCCAGAAGGCAGCCAGGGGATCCAAGTCAGGCTCCCCCTGTGATGCTGTGAAAGATACCATCCTGATCATCGAAGACCAAGATAAGGCTGGCACGCCTTCTCGCCGATTATGTGGAGACGGCCGGATTTCCGACCCTGGAGCAAAAGGCAAGGCTGAAGCAGATCTTCGAGCAACGGTAGGCATTGCGTAACGCCCAGCGCCAGGCAATGCGCAAGCAGATCGCGCAGATCCTTATGCCAGCACAGCTCGCCCAGTCCCCGGTTTGTTTGTCGCCGCCGACCCCGCTGTCCGGCGGAGCGCTGTGCGATGCTCGATTATCCAGCCCCAGCCTCGATCCGAAACCCATCCCGAGCCCAGGCGACGATGCCGCCCCTCAGGTTGATCACGTTGTCGAAGCCCTGCTGGGCGAGAAACGCACATGCGTGGTAAGAGCGAGCGCCGCTCCTGCAATAGAGAACGACGTCCCGGTCCCGCGGCAGATCTCCTAGGCGCAGCGGGATGAGGTGCATTGGCAAGTGAACCGATCCGGGGATCGCACCCTGGGCCACCTCCGCGGGGGTGCGGATGTCGAGCAGATGCACATCGCCGTCGGTGTTCACCCGAGACGCCAGTGTCGCCGAATCGATCTCCGTTATCACGCGAGCACCCCATCCATTGCCAAAGTAATTTACTATAAAAATACTTTACTGGTCCGCTCAACGGGGAGACCGCCCGAGCTGGGATACCCACCGAGCTGATGGCGGTCCAGGGCTAGCCACCCGTCCTCTCACGAACCGGGAACACCATGGAATTCCTGCCCATCTTTCTCGCAGTACGGGACCAGCCGTGCCTCGTAGTAGGCGGCGGGCACGTTGCCGCACGTAAAATCGCGAGCCTGCAGCGCGCCGGAGCGGCCGTAACGGTGGTAGCCCCCGAGCTGACACCGGAGCTCGAGGCACGGACAGTTAGAGGGGAGTTGACCCGCTTGCCCCGGCCGTTCCGGGAAGCGGATCTCGACGGGATGCGCCTCGTGATTGCGGCGACCGACGACCGGTCGGCGAACCGGCAGGTCGCCCGGCTGGCAAAGGATCGCGGGATCCCCGCCAACGTGGCGGATCAACCCTCCGATTGCAGCTTCATCATGCCATCGGTCATCGATCGCTCTCCGGTGGTAGTCGCGGTGTCTACGGGCACGGCGTCGCCAGTGCTTGCGCGGCTGCTGCGCACCCGCCTGGAATCCCTGATCCCCGCCGGCTACGGCCGACTGGCAGAGCTGTGTGCCCGCTACCGGGACCGCGTCAAGGCAAGATTCGCCGAGCAGCGCGACCGGCGCCGTTTCTGGGATCGCGTCCTCCAGGGGGGCGTCGCCGAACGGGTGTTCTCGGGACACCTTGCGGAGGCCGACGCGGAGATGGAGCGGGAGCTTGCCAGCTCCGCCCGCTCGGGAGACATCGGTGAGGTATACCTGGTGGGCGCCGGACCGGGAGACCCTGACCTCCTGACCTTTCGCGCCCTGCGGCTGATGCAGCAGGCGGATGTGGTGGTTTACGACCGTCTCGTCGCCAAGCCGATTCTCGACATGGTGCGCCGGGACGCCAGGCGCATCTACGTCGGCAAGGAGCGTAACAATCACGTGATGCGCCAAGAGCAGATCAACCGCCTGTTGGCCGACTTGGCTAAGGAGGGACACCGGGTACTGCGGCTCAAAGGGGGAGACCCTTTCATCTTCGGGCGCGGCGGCGAGGAGATCGACACCCTGGCCGCCGAAGGTATCCCCTTCCAGGTAGTCCCAGGAATCACCGCCGCATCCGGCTGCGCCGCCTACTCAGGAATCCCCCTGACCCACCGGGACTGCGCGCAGTCTGTCACCTTTGTTACCGGGCATCTGAAGGACGGCAGCATGAACCTCGACTGGGGACGGCTCGCGCAGCCCGCCCAGACGATCGTCTTTTACATGGGCATGCT
>JARRNE010000406.1:0-4958 GCA_037385305.1 Chromatiaceae bacterium
TGGGTGGATCGACGTTTCTGACAGCGCGTTCGAGCCGGTCCGGCTCGCTTCAGGCTCCTTCACCGCGCCCCCCTTCCAGGGCTGTCTGGCCTGCAGGTGATCAACGGCAGATAAGTCCCGGTGATCGCGCTCCTCACCATGAACCAGGTTCTGTGCCAAGGTCCGCGCTGTGGCTTGCCGGCGTACTGGCTACTCAGGCAGGCGTCTGCGACGAGCGCCATGCCCTTGAGCTGGCGCAGGACCTCGCGTTTGGCCGTAGCCGGCGTCTCACCTTGCGGTTGGACCGCCAGGCGCTGGAATAGCACGTGCCAAGCGCGGATCGGGGCAGCGGCCACGACACGAGCACAGCCGGCGCCAACAGACCGCCTCCACCGACTGCAGCTCCTGGCTCCAGAGCCAGATCATAGCGGCACCCTGAAGCACGAGGTCGGATAGCTGCGCGCCGTCCAGCAGCATCCCCACGAGCGACAGAGAGGCGATCAGTCCGCGATTGAGCTGCCGCAGGATTCGATTCTCTTGGTGCTTACTCATGGCCTCGCCCTCCGCTCGAGAGTACCAGCGGGCGATGCCGCTGCACCGCCTTGATGGTAAAGCTAGCCAGGGCGCGTATCCGGCCTGCATCTGTTCCCGCGCGGTCTCGTATCGGCTTTGTAGCACCAGGCCAGATATCCCTCCCGCCGCCGCGAAACCGGGCTTCGCCGCCTCCCCAACGGCTGGGGGCCGCGGGTGCGATGCTGATACCTTGGCGCGGCGCGCTGGCGGGGCGTCGGGGCCGACCGGCGCCGGAGCGACCCCCGGCGGCTGACCGAATGGAGCCACCCAGCGTGCCGCCGGAGGTGGACCCTAGCGCCGTGCTCCTCCGGCCACGCCCCTGTGCCAGGACCTGTTCCCTCAAAACAGAAACCCGCGACGGCCGCTGTGGTGCGCGGGCTTGCGCGCATGGAAATTCACCGACTGAATGAAGAGCTCCTTGGCGACCTTGGCCTCGGCAGTGGTGTCGTAGAAGCAGTTGAAGCGCCGCACCACCCGCCCGCCGATGAGCCCGCTCGCGGCAGCGATCAACGGCAGCTCCGACTCCACCAGGGCACCCGCGATGCAGGCGGCCCACAGCTCCGGGTTGCCCCGCGCCTCCAGGGTAAGCTCGCGCTGGACCACTACATCGGCCAGGTACAGGCTCCCGCCCGGCTTGAGCGCGCGGTAAATCTCATCGAGCACCGCGCCCTTGTCGGGTGCCAGATTGAGCACCCCGTTGGAGATCACGACATCCACGCTGGCGTCAGGTACGGGCAGATCCTCGTAGAAGCCTTGATGGACCGTGACAATGTCGTCGAGTCCGGCCTGGCGGGCGGCCGTGTTCGCCGTTTCCACCATGGCGGGGGTCATGTCCACGCCGATGGCCCGGCCGGTCGGCCCGACCCGGCGTGCGGCCAGCAGCAGATCCATACCACCGCCGCAGGCGTGATCGAGCACGGTGGCGCCGGAGTTGATCGGCCCGATGGCCAGGGGATTGCCGACGCCGGCAAAGCGTGCCGTGGCGATGGCCGGAAGCGCGGCCAACTCCTCCTTGTCGTAGCCGAGAAAATCGTGCGCATAGTCCGGCCCGCGGTGGAAGTGATAGTGGGCGTCGGGCTCGCGGGCCACGCGGTCGTAAATGGCGACTACCTGGCTGCGCAGGTAGCTCACATCGAAATCGTTGGGTGCAGTCGTTGCCATAGCCTTGCTCCTGTTGGGTGCCTTGTAAGGGGCAGCTACCCGATGGGCGCCTGCCTTGGGGAGAAGACTAAGCGCCGCAGGTGTCGGCAGGATTTCCGCGGCGCGCGCAGTTGTAGTCCGCTTGTTTCTGGGAAGTACGCCGGCCGCCGACTCAACTCGTCCTAAGCGGCGTATGGCTGGACACTGCGTTCGAGAGTGAAGGCGCAAAGGGCCTGGGAGAGGCGTCGCGCCGCCGAGAGGTGCGACGCGGGACTAGCCGGACCGCTGGTCGAGGAGCAGGTTCTCGAGAAGCCGGCGGAAGGCCGGGACGTCCAGCGGCTTGCGCGTCAGGGCGCGGATGCCCGCGGCAGAGATGCGCGCTTTGCTCAGGTGCTCGCTGTGGCCCGTGTAAAGGATCACCGGGAGGTCAGGTCGGAGCTGCAGAAGCTGCTCCGCGGCCTCCAGGCCCCGCATCCTCGGCATGGTCTGATCGAGCACCACGAGGTCGAAGGCTGGCGGGTCGGCGGCAAAGCGCTCGCAGGCCTCCGCCCCGTTCTCGGCCAAGGCGACCTCGAGTCCCCAGCTGGTCAAGAGGTCCTCCATGAACTCCCGCACCGCGGCCTCATCCTCGGCCAGCAGAACCCTGCCGCACAGCCCCGGGAGGGCGTGCCCGGCGGTTGGATCATCATGGTCCGTCTCGCCCAGTCCATCACGCGTCTTCTCGGGTGGAAACCAGGCGGGGAACCAGATGCGGATCGTCGTGCCCTCCCCGGGGGCGCTGTCGACCTGGATGTGCCCGCCGTACTCGTGGACGATACCGTGCACCATGGCGAGCCCCATGCCGCTGCCCTTGCCCACCTCCTTGGTGGAGAAGAAGGGCTCGAACATGCGCTCGCGCACTTGGGGCGGGATGCCCGGGCCGCTGTCCATTACGGCCAGCTCGACGTAGGAGCCCTCCACGATCTGGTGGCAGGAGCTGCACGCGCGGCCCCCCGAGGTCGCCGCGCGCAGGGAGATCCCTAGGCTTCCCTTACCTTCTATGGCGTCGCGGGCATTGATGCAGAGGTTCATCAGCACCTGCTCCACGTGCAGTGGATCGAGCAGCACGCAGGGAACATCGGACGCAAGCTCCGTGTGAATCTCCACGCTCGAGGGCAGGCTCGACTGCAGAAGCTTGACCGCCTCTGCGAGCTTGGGTCCGAGCTGCAGCGAGCGGGGCTCGCCGCGCTGACCGCGGCTGAAGGTCAGCATCTCTTGAATCAGCGCCTTGGCGCGCTCCCCGGAGCGCTCGGCCCGGTCGAGGTATTTGGTGAGCCTGGCGTCGCCGTAAGCTTGCGCGCGCTCGCGGGCCATGGCCAGGTAGCCGAGGGTGCCGGTGAGGATGTTGTTGAAGTCGTGGGCGATGCCGCCGGTGAGCTGGCCGATGGCCTCCATCTTCTGCGCCTGGCGTAGCTGGCCTTCGAGCCGCACGCGCTCCGCCTCGGCGTGCTTGCGCTCGGTGATGTCACGCAGATACCCGATGAAGATCCGCCCCTCGGGACCCTGGGCCACGTCGATGGCGAGCTCCGCAGGAAACTCGCTGCCGTCCGCGCGCAGGGCGCTGACCTCGACCCGGCGTCCGAGGTAGGGTCCCTCGCCGGTGGCCAGATAGCGCTGCATGCCAGCGGCGTGAGCGGCCCGATGCCGCGCTGGGATCAGGAGCTCCGCGAGGGGCCGACCAAGCACAGCCGAGCGCGGGTGGCCGAAGATCACTTCCCCTGCCGGATTGAGCTCGATGATGCGCCCCTGGTCGTCCATGCCGATGATGCAGTCGAGCGCGGCCTCGACCGTGGCGCGCAGCCGATCCTCGCTCTTGCGCAACGCCTCCTCGCGCTCCTTGCGCTCGGTGATCTCCGATGCCACTCCGTGCGCACCGGCCCGTCCCGCCGCGCCTGCGCGATGAGCCGCATGGCGTGGTCTGAGGTGTACGGCGGCACCCCGGAGCTCAGCTGTCCCACATCGGCCGCGAGCAGCTCCCCGCGGCTGTAGCCGTAGAGCTCGCAGGCCTTGGGGTTGACGTCGACGATGGCGCCGCCGTCGGCGTCGCGCACGAAGAGCGCGTCTTCGGCCGCCTCGAAGATGCTCCGGTAGCTCTCCTCGGAGTGGCAGCGGGCCGCGTCGACGGTGCGCCGCTCTAGCTCGACCGCGGCGCGCACCGAGAAGATCTTGAGGACACACTCGGTGAGCGGGCGATCGCGCAGCGGCTTGCGGTCGACCAAGGCCATCAGGCCCATGGAGTGCCCGCGGGAATCAAAGAGCGGAATGGCCGCGTAGCCGATGCCCCCGACCTCCTTCACGTGCGGGTCGGGGAAGAGCTCCTGGATGCCCGCGGCGTGATAGCGAAACTGCTGGCCAATCACGTTCTCGCACGGGGTCCCCTTGAGCCCGTATTCGAAGTTCGGCTGCACCTTGCCGCGGTCGCACACGGCGATGGCACGCACCGCATCCCGCTGCTCGTCCATCTGCACACCGATGAAGGCCAGATCCACCCCCAGGGCGCGGGCAGCGCCGAGCACCAGCACCTCGAAGATGTCTTCCGTTCCCACGCTCGCGACGGCCTCGGCAGCACACAGGAGGGCGGCCCGCGCGGGATCCGCTGGGTCGATCTCGAGGTCAAGGGCCAACGTCTGTGAATTCACGGCCGTGGTCGCCTCATCGTCCTGGGTTATTTCGAGTCTATCAGCGCTATCTCATCGAAAATGGCGCTGAAACAAACCAGCAGCGATTGAAACAAGACCGAAACAAGCCGCCCCTTTCGAGATGCGAGGCGAGCGGGGAACCGCGCGGATATTTGGGCGTTAGGAACGATTCAAAAATTACCGAAACACTTTATCGGCGTAGGGCGCAATAGCGGAGCGTATTGCGCCGAATGGGGCCAACGATGACATCCGGCGCAATACGGCTATCGCCTATCCTGATTACCAACGAAACTCAGCTCACTGACGTCCTGCGTAACATGCTGTTTCTACGACACTTCAGGTTCTCTGCAGGAGCAGGCCGAGCCCGCGGCGATACAGGGCGGGGCCCACAGAACCGCCCGCAACGCGTTCGGGGCGAGGTCGCCAACCGCCATACAACCACTTGGCGCCGACGTTGCTCCCGGGGCGGCTGAGTCTTGTTGGTAATCAGGTCGCCTATTGCGCCCTACCGCTGGTCGGCAAGGAAAATATGGTCAAGTTGGTTTTGAACCGTTACTTAGCGGCAGGGCGTCGACCCGCGGTCCTCAC
>JARRNE010000407.1:0-3575 GCA_037385305.1 Chromatiaceae bacterium
AACCTGGAGCGCCTCGGGGACCTGACCTATGCAGGCAGGGGGTGGAGCGTCCTTGGCCGTTTCCAAGACTTCCAGACCGTCGATCCGGGCATCCCCCCTTCCGAACGGCCCTATGCCAGGCTGCCCGAGCTCCTCTTGACCGTCCACCCGTACCACGCTGGCTCCGGGATCGCGGCGGGTCTCGACGCAGAGTACGACAACTTTTATCAGCCGAACACCGTGTACGGGCAGCGCCTGGCGTTGCACCCGTACGCGAGCTGGACCTATCAGCGCCCCTACGGTTACTTCAAACCCACCGTGCGGCTCTACCAGACGCTGTACAGCCTCAAAAACCGGCAGCTAGGAGAGCCCTCAAGTATCTCCCACACCATTCCGAGCCTCGATGTCGACGGTCGCCTTGTGTTCGAACGCGACACCAGCTGGCTTGGCACCCAAGCCGTGCAGACGTTGGAGCCGCGCCTGTATTATCTGCTCACACCCTACGTCGACCAGAGCAACACCCCTGTCTTCGACAGCACGGAGATGACCTTCACCTTCGATAGCCTGTTCCGGCCCAATCGCTTCACGGGCAGCGACCGCATCGGCGATGCGAACCAGCTGACGGTAGGGCTCACCTCCCGGACCTTGGGGAGCCAATCCGGTAACGAGATCTTCACCGCCAGCATCGGTCAGATCTTCTACTTCCGCAACCAGGACGTTCAGATCGCGGGGCCGCCTCAGACCGAATCCTCGTCCCCGGTGGCGGGCGAGGTCGCGGCGCACCTCCTCCCCAACTGGAGCGGCCGGGCGAGCTTTGAGTGGAACCCGGACACAAGCGCGGACCAGTGGGAGAAACGGGCCGTGGAGCTCCACTACGAGACACCGCAGCACCGGTTGATCAATCTCGCTTACCGCTTCGACCAAGGGACCACGACGACCACTGCGTACGACAACACTGACCTGGCCTTCCAATGGCCGGTCACCCCGCAGCTACAATTCGTCGGCCGGTGGCTCTATTCATGGCTGTACCACGAGACCCAGGATGCATTCGCCGGGGTCGAATATGGACAGTGTTGCTGGCGGATACGGCTGCTTGGCCGTCACATGCAGACCAGCGGCACAACCGGCGGAAGCACGTCAGTCATGCTGGAGGTGGAGCTGGCGGGACTGGGGAACCTGGGCAGCAACATCGAAAAGTATCTACAGAGCAGTATCTATGGCTATCAAGCCGATTAGGTCCACGCCCAACCCACAGGGGCTGATAGCGCTCGTCAGCCTGCTCATCTGTTTGCTTGCCGGGTTGAACCCGGTAAGCGCCGACGAGGAGCTGGACTCCATCGTGGCCGTGGTCAATGACGAGGTCATTACCCACAGTGAGCTTGAGCGCCAGGTCGACCTCACGATACCGCAGCTGCAGAGCAAGGGCGCTCCGATACCCCCGCGCCCGCTTCTGGAGCGAGAGGTGCTGCAGCAACTGGTGCTTCAACGACTGGAGCTTCAACGGGCCAAGCAGCTGGGCGTCAAGGTGGACGAGGCAACGCTCACCCAGGCACTGACCAACATCGCGCAGCGCAACGGCCTGACCCTCGACAACCTGGCCAAGGCCGTCGAGGCGCAGGGCATGAACTTCGAGGATTTCCGTAAGGACACCCGCAATCAGCTGATAATCTCCCGCTTGCAGGCCCAGGAGGTTGTCAAGAACATCAAGGTGACAGACCCGGAAATCGACCGGTTTCTAGCGAAGCATTCGAATGAGCTCCTGGACCGAGCAGAGGTTAGACTGTCCCACATCCTGATCGCAGTTGCCGAGGGAGCATCACCGGAGGCCGTAGCGAAGGCACAGGAAAAGGCCAAGGATCTGGTCAAACGCCTGCGCGCCGGGGCAGATTTCGCACAGCTCGCCCGGCGCTATTCGGATGGCCGGCAGGCGTCGGAGGGCGGCAACCTCGGGTGGTTTAAGATGTCGGCGGTCCCGACGCTGGTGCGGAACCTCGCCCGCACGATGGCAAAGGGCCAAGTGAGTGACCCCTTACGCAGCCCCAGCGGATTTCACATCATCAAGCTGACCGATGTGAAGTACGCGACACCCGAGGTAGTGACGCAAACGCATGCGAGGCAGATCCTCATTCGCACAAACGAGCTGGTGTCGGACGCCGATGCCAAACAGCGGCTCGAGCAGCTGCGGATGCGGATCCTCGGCGGTGCCGACTTCGCGACACTTGCGCGGGCGAGCTCCGATGACACGGGGTCTGCCCTCAAGGGCGGCGACCTCGGCTGGCTTAACCCGGGAGACACGGTGCTGGAATTCGAGAAACAGATGAGCCAGTTGGCGCCTGGGCAGATCAGTCAGCCCTTCAAGACCAGCTTTGGCTGGCATATCGTGCAGGTGTTGGCACGTCGCCGCGAGGAGACGACCAAAGAGGTGATGCGTTCGAAGGCCCGCCAGCTGATCCGGGAACGCAAGGCCCAACAAGCCATCCACGCCTGGCTGCGACGCCTGCGGGACGAGGCGTACGTGCAGGTACGACTTCCAGAGGATGAATCGAAGGCGGAACAGGCGAAGAGATAGGCGCGTGTGAGCAGCAGACGGATACCGCGGGTCGCAATTACCCCCGGGGAGCCGGCCGGCATCGGACCGGAAATCCGCGTTCAGGTCGACTGTGAGGCCGACGTCCCCGCCGAGCTGGTAGCAATCGCCGACCCGAGGTTCCTGGGGGAGCGGGCCGCAGCGCTCGCAACGACCCACCTCCCGTTACTCGAAGTGCACGGCAGGGCGTACCCGCGAAGCCCAATTCCACAGACCGTGGGTAGGCGGGGCGTGATGGCCATTCAGACTCCGATGCTGGACTGCACGCGCAGGGCCACGTCAAGGGCTTCCAGCCCCACCCGACCATCGACGAGGGGCCGTTCGCGCCTTCGGACGCAATTGACGAAGGCCTTCAGCTCCCGATCCAGGGGCTTAACCGGCGCCACCGTGATGCGCTCTCGAATAATCTCCGGCCGCTCCGACCCCGCCTCTACCTTTGGGTAGGCCACATCGATGGTCTGCTCAACGAAATCGAGCGACAGATACATCCGCTGCTGAAATACCCGAATTCGCCTCGCTTTCTTGTCCGAGACCCGGCTCGCCACGGCATTCGCGACCGCTGCGTTGGCGAACTCCAGGCGGGCGCTCGCAATGTCAACGTGGTCCGTCAGGACGGGCGTTCCGACGGCCCTGACGTCTCGCAGCTCAGAACCCATGAGAGACAGAATGATGTCGATGTCGTGAATCATGAGATCCGACACGACATCGACATCGGTGGCTCGCTCAACGAATCCGCCAATGCGCTGCGCCTCCACATATCTTGGCTCGGAAATGCGGTCCGCAAGCGCCATAACGCCCGCATTGAAGCGCTCTAGATGACCGATCTGCAGGATCGCTCCCGACTGATCAGCCATATCGACCAGCTGTTCCCCTTCCGAGCAGGTGACCGCTATCGGCTTCTCCAGTAGGACATGAATGCCACTGCGGAGAAACGGGGCCGCTACCTCACGGTGGGCGCTCGTAGGGACCACGACACTGACCGCGTCCACCATCCCGAGCAGGTCGTTCG
>JARRNE010000408.1:0-3567 GCA_037385305.1 Chromatiaceae bacterium
GCAGGCGGTGCGCTCCATCCCCGGGGTGCGGGAGATCCGCTCCAACACCAGCCGCGGGAGCGCGGATCTCTCGGTGAGCTTCGCCTGGGGCACGGACATGGCGCTCGCCCTGCAGCAGGCGGAATCGGCAGTCGGCCAGGTCATGCCTTCCCTGCCGCCCGGCACGTCGTTCACCGCCCGGCGCATGGACCCGACGGTCTATCCGGTAGCCGCCTACAGCCTCATCTCCAGGAAGGAGGACCAGGTCCGGCTGCACGACATCGCCCAGTATCAGCTGGTCCCGCTGCTCTCCGCGATCGACGGCGTGGCCCACATCGGCGTGCTCGGGGGGGACATCGCCGAGTACCAGGTCGACGTGGATCCGGCGCAGCTGCGCGCTTACGGGCTGACCCTGCACGACGTCGTCACCGCGCTCTCCGCGGCCAATGTCCTCAAGGCGGTGGGTCGCCTGGAGGATCACTACAAGCTCTTCCTGCTCCTCTCCGACACCCGCTTTCGTGACCCCGACCAGATCCGCCACTCTATCCTCACCAGCGGCACCAACGGGGTCGTCGAGCTGGAGGACGTGGCGACCGTCCACGAAGACGCCGCGCCCCGCTGGCTCAGCGTGACCTCCGACGGACAGCCGGCAGTCTCGCTGCAGGTCTACCAGCAGCCGGGCGGCAATACCGTGCAGATCGTCCGGGACGTCCGCAAGAAGCTGGCCGAGTACCGCAGCAAGCTGCCCACGGATCTGACCATCCGCAATTGGTACGACCAGAGTCAGCTGATCACCGAGGCGGCGGGGAGCGTGCGCGACGCCATCCTCATCGGGGTCGTGCTTGCCGCCCTCGTACTCCTGGTCTTCCTGCGCGACCTGCGCATCACGCTGATCGCGATCCTGGTGGTGCCGGCAGTGCTGGCCGCCACCATGCTGCTCCTCTACGCGCTCGACATGAGCCTCAACATCATGACCCTCGGGGGGATGGCGGCGGCGGTGGGCCTCATCATCGACGACGCCATCGTCGTCATCGAGAACATTGCGAGCCGCATCGAAGACGGCCGCGGCACCCGGCACGAGCGCATCAAGCTGGCGGCGCGGGAGATGTTCCGGCCCCTGAGCGGCTCCTCGGCCTCCACCGTCATCATCTTCCTGCCGCTTGCGTTCCTGAGCGGTGTCACCGGCGCCTTCTTTCAGGCCCTGTCCCTCACCATGGCCAGCGCCCTGGCCATCTCTTATCTGGTCGCCTGGCTTGCGATCCCTCTGATGGCGGATCACCTCGCCCCGCACCAAATGGCCGAAGGCGAGGGTCAAGGCCGCGTCAGCACCCTGGTCCTCGACGGGTACCGGCGGCTCATGACCTGTCTGTTCGCCCGGCCCTGGTGGCTGCTCGCCGGGATCCTGCCTCTGCTTGGGCTCGGGTACATCGCCTATCACCAAGTCGGCTCAGGCTTCATGCCGAGCATGGACGAAGGCGCCTTTGTGCTCGACTACAACGCCCCACCCGGGACCTCGCTGACGGAGAGCGACCGGCTGCTGCGCCAGGTCGGGCAGCTGCTGCAGGCGGACCCTGCGGTCAGGGCCTATTCACGCCGCACCGGCGCCCAGCTCGGTGGCGGTATCACCGAGGCCAATCAGGGGGACTTCTTCATCCAGCTTAAACCCCTGCCGCGCGCCTCCGTGTGGGACATCATGGACCGCCTGCGCTCCCAGATTCAGAACCGGGTCCCGGGCCTCGAGATCGACATGGCACAGCTCATGGAGGACCTGATCGGGGACCTCACCGCCGTCCCGCAGCCCATCGAGATCAAGCTGTACGGCGACAACACCACCGAAATGATGAAGACGGCCCCGCGGGTCGCCGACGCCATCCGGAAGATCGAGGGGGTAGTGGATGTGCGCGACGGCATTGTGCTCGCCGGGGACGCCCTCAAGATCCAGGTCGACCGGGCGAAGGCGGCGCTGGAGGGCATCGACCCCGATCAGGTAACGCGGCAGGTGGAGGACTATTTCTCCGGCGTGGTGACCACGCAGGTGCAGAAAGGCATCAGGCTGATCGGCATCCGCGTCTGGGTTCCCCAGAGCCTGCGACACACCGAGGAGCAGCTGGCCCGGGTGATGCTCCAGGCCCCGGA
This sequence comes from Chromatiaceae bacterium, assembly GCA_037385305.1. Lineage (GTDB taxonomy): Bacteria > Pseudomonadota > Gammaproteobacteria > Chromatiales > Chromatiaceae > JARRNE01. Next base: position 2,116 of record JARRNE010000408.1, read on the forward strand.
CGGCCACCACTTCCCCTTGAGCCGCATCGCCCGCGTGACCACCGTCACCGGCCAACCGCAGATCACCCGCGACAACCTGAAGCGCATGGTCGCCGTATCGGGCCGCATCAGCGGCCGCGACCTGGGCTCCACCCTGGCCGACGTGCGTGCGGTCCTCGACCGGAAGGGCCTGATTCCCCAGGACATGTACTACGAGCTCGGCGGCCTCTACAAGCAGCAGCAGATCGCCTTCCAGGGACTCATCGCGGTGATGATTGCGGCGGTTTGCCTGGTGTTCCTGCTGCTGCTCTTCCTGTACGAGCGCTTCCGGGTGGCCCTCTCCATCCTCGCCATGCCCCTGCTCGCGGGCTCGGCGGTGTTCATCGGACTCTGGGCTACCGGCACGGAGCTCAACATCACCGCCATGATGGGGATGACCATGATCGTCGGCATCGTCACCGAGGTGGCCATCTTCTACTTCTCCGAGTACCAGGACCTTCTCCATAAGGGGGTCTTGCCGGGGGATGCCTTGGTGGAGGCAGGCGTGAACCGCATACGGCCGATTACCATGACCACGCTCGCGGCCATCCTCGCCCTCCTGCCCCTTGCCCTGAGCCTCGGGCAGGGGGCGGCCCTGCAGCAACCGCTGGCCATCGCGATCATCTCCGGGCTGATGGTCCAGCTGCCCCTCGTGCTGATTGCCATGCCGGTGATCTTCCGGGCGGCGATGCGCGTGCGCACCAGTCACGACAAACGAAGCTTGCCCTAAAGGACAACGCGTCCGGCGCGGGTGCGGCGTAGACCGGCGCCGGGACGACACCGGAGCCGATGGGACCGCCGACTACGCCGCCAACAAAGCCGCCGAGGGCGGCGCCGCCGCCATCGTGGCCGCACGTGCGCGAACGCATGGACGGGTAGCGCCGACAGGCCGCGCAGGCGCCGAAGTCCGCGGTGGTCGCGAATGCCGACCGTCATGCCCGCGTGGCCTGCCCGGGGCTGGTCGCGGTAGGTGCCGAAGAGCCGGTCCCAGAGCGATAGGTTGAAGCCGAAGTTGGAGTTGGTCTCGTCGCGCTCCACCGAGTGATGTCCCCGGTGCATGTCCGGCGTCACCAGCACCCAACGCAGGGGTCGGTCCAGGGGCGGCCGGCAGGCGCACGTTGCCGTGGTTGAACATGGAGCTGGCGTTGAGCAGCACCTCGAAGATCACCTCCGCCGCCACCGGAGGGCCGATGACCAGGATGGCGGCAGACTTGATCAGCATGGAGAGAAGGATCTCCAGGGGATGGAAGCGCGCGCCGGGCTCTTGACCGGATCAGGCGGTGGGTGCGCACGGCATTGGCGGGCGTAGTGTCGAGCTCCAGCTCGTCCATGGGCTTGCGGATGAAGTCGTAGGCGCCCTGTCGCATGGCCTCGGTGGCCAGGGTATTGTCGCTCACGTCCGTGATGACGATGACCGGCGGGTGATCGGGCTAC
>JARRNE010000409.1:0-5873 GCA_037385305.1 Chromatiaceae bacterium
CGGCGAAGGCGTACGTTGCAACGGCGATCGAGCCGAACCTTCGGCCGTATGATTGGTACAAAGGGTTGGTTGTGGCAGGGGCAATGGAAAACGGGTTGCCGCCGGCCTACGTCGAGTGGCTGAGGACCTTTGATTCGCAACCCGATCCCGATGCAGCCAGGCGGGAGCACAACGAGAAGTTGCTGTTTCCGCATTCACACCACGCTGAACGGCAAGCTTCTTCCCTATGAGTCTCGGTAGCCGGAGGCGTTGCCATGCGACATGAGGCAATCCACTGGAGCTGGGACGGCGGGGATCTTCCGGTCGGCGCTGTCGCGGCTGGGCATGCGGGAACTGCATCGACGCAGCAGGTCATCCGTCATCGCCGTATTGTAGAAGCTCACGCTGACCCCACCATAATAGTGCAGTATCCGATTTGGGGACTCGCCCCGAGGGGGACGAAGCAGCTGTCCAATGCGCCGTGGCTTAGTCTCGAGAATCGAGGAGGGCTCGGCGGGCGAAGGATCTGCAGCCCTCGTCGGAGAGCACGCCGGCAGGCTTGTCTCACGTGGCGTGTCTCGGAGCGGCTGAACCGGCCTCCGAAGGCTCCCGTCGTCCAGGCCGGTTGCCGTGCGCGGCCTTGTCTGCCAACATTATCTTGCATATCGCCCAGCTGACGTCGTGCTGCGACAGTCGGAGTTTGCATCCGTATATAGGTGATGTCATGTTTCGGTCCCAAGTCCACAACAAAGTCGGCGCGTTCCCCGCCGGCGGAGATCCGCCATCTTTCGAAACAACACGTGTAGCGAACTCGCACGCCATGAAACGCCGGCTCGCGAGAGCAAGCCGCGGTCGTTTGGCTGCGACGCTTCAGAGCTCAGTCGAGAGCACGGTTGACGCGGTCATGTCGGGCCTGGGCTGGACCGGCAAGAACCTCATGGCGCTGGGCCGACACAGCAGAGTTCGTTCGATGTTCTCCAGCTTGGAGAGGGTCCGAGGCCCCGTGTTGGCGGGGGCCTATGTACTCCTGTACGGGTTGGCGATCCTGCTGATTGGGCTGACCGACCACGACCCGGAGTCGGCGAAGCCGACATGGGATCTCTTCATCCCTTTGGTTGCCATTGTTTGTGCGTTTGCCGGATGGCGCCAGTTCGCGGGTAACAACATGCAGAGTCATGCGGTCTACCTGGTGCGGCAGGTCCTCCATTGGGGTGCGTTGCTGATGGTCATCCACCTCCTGTTCCTGCCAGACGTACAGGTCTTCCTGAAGGCGGAGACGGATGGCTTCATCATCATCTACCTGGTGGGGCTGACCAGTATGCTCGCAGGGGTTTACCTGGACTGGAAGATGGGGCTGTTTGGACTTTTTCTCGTGTTCAGCGGCGTGATCGTCGCCTTCATCGATAACAATGCCATGTTGATTGTGGTGGGTGGTGCGGCGTTGATGGCGATAATCATCACCGCGCTCGTCTGGATCCGGCACAACCAACACCTTGAGCGGCGGATGACGCAGGCTCAAAGCGGCCTCTGATCTCATGACTCATCTGAGCTCGCGTGAACGGGTGTGTAGCTCCCGACATTCTACCTCTTCGTCGGTGACCTGCGCCCCCGGCAGCCGGTAGCCCTCCGCGCGGTCCGCAATCTCCTTCCCCAGCGTCGTCTTTTGGCGTAGCGAAGCGCTGATCGAACCTTTCTGCCCGCCTGTCCATCCCCATGCGGTGCGGCGATGCCGTCGGACATGCCGATGGCTGCTGCGGATATGGGCGGAGCCGTGTCGCTGTCTGGAGACATGGGAGAAACTCGCAAAATCAGTAAGGTTAGAAGCAAGTCGTGGAAAGCCGTCACTCTCAGGGGACGGTTTCTCTCATGAAGCAAGGCAGGGGCCAGAACGGCTCTCAGACGGAAAAAGTTTCTCTATTCAGTTTATTAAGCTAACTGGTCCGGAAGCTGCTTTACATCCAACAGACCCCCGCCGAAGCGGACATTCCGGCAGCGACCTGTGGAGAGGCAGACTGCGTGGACCTTGACTGAATCGCTGGTACCCGCCGAGCAGACGTCGTGCGCTGAGAAATCCAGGTTGAACTGATTCAGCGCCTGCCGACAGCAACGGGATGCCTGGCGAAGGTGTCTCGTCCGAAGCGGAGCCAGAACGAGATGAAAAGTCGAGGCACAGCCGTCCCTTCAGCTATGGCTCTCTCGCTCTACGTGGCGCTGGCGTGGCCTAGCGCCGGCTGCGTGGCCTGGCGGACGGCGCCCCCTCTCGCGCCAAATGACGGGATGGGTCTCAGGTCGCCGAGCTCACCGAGCTTGGTCATCGCCGAGACAGACCGCACCGGCAGCAGCCCCACTTCGGCCTATAGGAGGGGCGGCAGCCGGGCCGTGCTGGCGGTATCCCCAAGCCAGCGCGTCGCCGATCTTTTCGTGCGGGCCAGCTCGAATGCCGCCATGGGTTTCGGCTGGGAGCAAGCCAAGGTCTACCGCCTGACTGCCCGCAACGGGTCGGTGACCTATTTTCATCGGCTGCCAGTGCCTGTGCCAGCCAAGGAAGGACCGTCTGCATGCTTGCCGCCAGCGTCCAGGGCGGATTCACCAGGACCAGGCCGCTCGTGCGCATCCCTTCGTCTGAGCCTCCGATGCCGAGCTCGACGATTTGCACCTTGGGCAGACCGCTCGCGCGAATGATCCGTTCCATGGTGTCGGTGCGCCAGCGATCCACTTTGGGGTACCAAAGGGCGAAGCTTCCGGTGGCGAATCGGCGATGGGCGCGGAGCAGGGTATCGACGATGCGGGTGTAGTCGGTCCTGACCTCGTAGGAGGGGTCCATGAGGACCAGCCCCTGGCGTTCCTTTGGCGGCAGGCGTCCGACACAGCCTTCGAGCCCGTCTGTCCGCGCCACTTGGGCCCGCCGGTCGGCCTGGAATAGCACCTCGAGCGGTCCGATCTCGCCCGGGTGCAGCTCGAAGAGGACGAGTCTGTCGTCGGGACGCAGCAGGCGCTGGGCGAGCCAGGGGGGAGCCGGGATAGCCCCGGAGTTCCCCAGTAGGGTTCAGCTCCTCCACCAGCCCCACATAGCGCGCAACGGCCGGCGGCAGGTCGCCTCGCCCCCACAGCCGGCCGATCCCGGTCTCCGCCTCCCGATTCTGCCGGGCGAAGCCAGAGCGCAAGTCATAGCGACCCGCGCCGGCGTGGGTGTCGATATAGCAGATCGGCTTTGGTTTGGCGGTCAGGTCCTCGAGTATCTGGACCAAGACCAGATGCTTGAGCACCTCAGCGTGGTTGCCGGCATGGAAGGCGTGACGGTAGCCCCGCATTGGCGGCGAGAAACGAAGGGTCCGGTTGACTTGTGCCTCCACGACCATTTCGATTTCATCCTCAGCCCTCAGCCTTCTCGGGCCGGGTCGTAAGGTATCACCCGCTCCTGCTCGTTGGGGTCGTTCCGGGCGACGATTGCCCGCGCCGGCTCAGTTGTGCTCAGGTTGAACGCCTGGTGGGGCATGTCGGGCGGGATGAACAGGAAGTCACCCGGCTCGTTGATTACCGATTCCCGCAGGCCGTTGCCGTAGCGGGTCTCCACCCGCCCGGAGATGAGATAGATCGCTGTCTCGTAATCCGCGTGGCGATGCGGCTCCGCGCAGCCCCCCGGGGGGATGTCCACCAGGTGCATCGAAAGACCGCGGGTTCCGGCAGTGGCCCCGGAGATGCCCACGAAATAGGGCAGCCGCTGCCGAGTCAAGGTCTCTCGGTCCGGCCTCACGGTCATGAGTTGCTGGGGCGGGGCCGGTTCGTCCACTTCCGCTTCTGGGGTCAGAGGGTCGCTCATCGATCTCCTGCCTCAGGTATCGGCGCCTTTCGGAGCTTTCGGGGCGTCATTTGCCCTGCGCGGCACGCAGCTGGGCGGTCAACTTCTCGAACTCGCGCCTCATTTCCAGGTTCTGGAAGGGCCGCAGCGGTGGCACCTGGCGGTTCAGGAGGCCGTCGAGCAGCTGGCTGCTCGACTTGAAGAGCCCCACCAGCTCGCCGGAGACGCGGACCGTCTCGTAGGTGTTCCAGGCGGCGGCGATGTCCTTCTCGAGTACGCTGCGCGCCTGGGCGATTTGCTGCGCCTGCTCGGTGAGGTACTGCCGGTAGACACCGGCCGCCTGGATGGTAAGCCTCTGGGCCTCCAGGTTGGCGGCCAGCAGGGCCTTCTTGTCCGGAGACTGCTTCTCCAATGCCTGGGTCTTCGCCGTCAGCGCCTGGGCCCGCGCGGAGATGGTGTCGATCTGGGGAATGTAGGTCCCCGTGATGGCCTGCTCGATGTGCAGCTGCATTTGCCGCAGGGCCTTGAGCAGGACCACGTACATGCCGTAATAGCGCCGTGCGCTCTGCAAATCCTCGCCGCTCTCTTCCACGAGATGCTGGAGCTGCTGAGTAATCGCCTTCACGTTGTCGAACACGACACCAAGGTCAATCAGGTTGTCGCCCACCACGGTCGCGAGCAGCATGTCCACCTGATCATCGCTCAGCTCGAGGCCCTCCTTCCGCAGCTCAGCGGCGAAGGCCTGCTTGAGATCCGCCAGCGCCTTCTGGTCGCGGCGGACCGCGGCGGTCCGCTCCTCGATCGCCCGGTTGTAGTCCTCCACCGTCTTCTGGACCACGGACTTCTCGGGCGCGGAGACACGTCGCTGGCGATAGTCGGCGATCTCCTCGTTGGCCTGCGCGATCGCCGCCTGTAGGGCATGGATTCGTGCACGGTAGTCACGCGTGCCGGAGGCGGAGAGGATCTCGACGGCTTCGTTCAGGAGAGCGTTGATTTCTGCCTGATTGGATGCCTTGTCGGCGCCGATCCAGGCATGGGCGGGCAGCTCGGCCTGACGCTCCTGCAGAGACAGGGTCTCCCCGAGCTTCGGCAGTAGCCGGTCCCACAGATGGCCGAAGCTGTCCTCGTCCCCCTGTCCGAAGAGGCTGCGGGTGTCCTCCCAGGCGGAACCAGCGCTCTCCCGTGACCGCTGCCACCAGTCGCCGAAATCAGACTGGGAGCGCTCCCACCAATTGTTGACGTCCTCGCGGGTGCGGCTCCAGATGTCACTCTTGTCCTCGGCGGGAGCGGCGCCGGCATCGGTGGCCGGCGCCGGCAAGGCGGGAAGCAAGAGACAAAAGAGGGCGGCGACGGAGAGCTTATTCATCGGGGTTGGTGGAAGGCTCGGGTCCTGGTAGGCGCGCGTCGATGCCGGTACGGCGCCGGCGGTGACAAACTGCTTGGCGATACGGGTTCCTTGGTGCAGCGTCTCGATCGCCACGGTCCGCCGATCTAACGGCGTTGGCTCATTCCTTGGTCGCTTGATTGTGCGCAACGGACTCCGGCCAGTGCAAGACCAGCGTTGCGATAGAGCGGGGTGCGGCGGGTCTCGTAGGGGAAACGGAGGAAGTTGGAATCGGCGATCCCCTGCTTGAGCTGGGGCGGGGCGGTGCCTTGGCGGCAGCCCAGGTTGAGGATGGACGGCGGCGTTAGACTATCGCCCCTTTCCCCGCAGGGACCCGAGCGCCCATGACCCACAGCATTGAGATCTTCCTTGCGGCCCAGCGGGCGATTTCCGCCAGCGTCCACATGATCCCGCGCAGCGCGAACGACAAGGAGTATTTCCCGCAGGATTGGTTCGCCGATCGCGTGAGGGAGCTCGGTCTCCTGTGCGCGCAGCAGGGCCGCAACAGCTATCCCGATTTTTGAGTTGGAAATGATGCACATCTTCCTGTCGAAGGCTACGAAATCAAGTCGCTGTGGGAGTTGGACGGCGGCAGAACGAGGACCGGCCTCAGCTTTGCCCCTTCGATGTCCGAGAACGGGAATCGAAGCAGAAGCAGGTCAACCGTGTTGGGCGATGCGGGCGTCTTCCAGCTCTTTCGCCTTCTGGAGG